>JAGWBW010000382.1:4494-4811 GCA_021295695.1 Candidatus Latescibacterota bacterium | reverse complement strand
GGCAGAAGGTCGGCGGACGATCCCAACTTCGGCGAAGTCTGGTAACTTTCCAATTTGCCATTTCGGTAGCCCTCGTCATTGGTACCCTCATAGCCTGGCAGCAAACAAACTATATCCGCACACGCGACCTCGGGTTTGCAAAAGAGGGCTTAATTACAATGCCCCTGCTCAAAGAAGATCGACGCTTGCGTGAGCACTTTGAAAGCATTCGAGACCGTTTTGAGGCAAGCCCCGACGTTTTGGGCGCGACTGTTTCGCTGGCTCCGCCCGGTTATGAAAATAATACTGACCGCTCGTTGGTCAGACGGCTGGACCAC
>JAGWBW010000382.1:3228-4219 GCA_021295695.1 Candidatus Latescibacterota bacterium | reverse complement strand
AAAGTGCGTATGGACAACCTGCCCAAAACACTGGACTTTCTCGCATCAGTCTGGAAGGATTTTGTACCGGCTCACGCCTTCAAATTCCTCTTTGTCGATGATTTTTTAAACAACTTCTACCGCGGCGAGATGCGTACCCAGAAAGCCTTCACCTATCTTTCGGGCCTCGCTATTTTTGTCGCCTGTCTGGGTCTTTTGGGACTGATTGCCTATACCACAGAAGTTCGCACCAAAGAAATCGGCGTTCGCAAAGTCCTTGGAGCATCATCTGGCGATATTCTGGGTCTTCTATTGAAGGAATTTGCAATACTCATCATCATCGCAAGTCTGCTGGCATGGCCTGCCGCCTATCTCTTCACCCGGTCCTATCTCGACCGCTTTGCCTACCGAATTGATCTGGATCCAGGCGTGTTTCTCGTCGGAAGCCTGCTGATACTTTTGATCGCGTTCTGCACCATCAGCTTTCAAGCCATCCGCGCTGCAATGAGTGAAAGGAGACAGACTCGTGTTATTCAACAATTTTCATGTCAAAATTGCGCTTCGTAACTTTATGAGGCAAAAGTACTATACCCTCATCAACATATCAGGCCTTGCTATGGGTCTAACCTGCTGTCTCCTGATATATCTCTTTGTACAAGATGAATTGAGCTATGACCAGCATCATGTCAAGCACGATGAGATTTATAGAGTTATTCGAGAAATTCGCACGCCTGGCGTTGGGAATGAATATACTGATCTTACGCCTGGAGAATTAGCTCCGAGCTTGGAGGCCAATTTTCCAGAAGTGGAATATGCGATTCGCACTTATTTCCGAGAAAGTGATGCCTGGATTCGCTACAAAGACAAAATTTATCGGCAGCGATTTTGTGTAACAGACCCAGACATTTTTAATGTATTTACTCTCCCTTTAGTCCATGGCGATCCTGAAACCGTTTTTGATGAACTTAATTCTGTCATTATCACCCAATCTATTGCGCGTAAATATTTCGGT
>JAGWBW010000382.1:1626-3113 GCA_021295695.1 Candidatus Latescibacterota bacterium | reverse complement strand
GAATTTGTGAAATCAATATGGGACTCCAGCAGGTTAAATAGCACCTGGTCGGGCCGAATACAGACATATGTTTTACTGGGAAAGGGGCAAGAGCCAACAGAATTAGAACAAAAAATTGAATCTCTTGTCGCTAAGGAAGCAGGGGATCAGCCCGTTCGCGTGTCATATCACTTGCAGCCCCTGTCGCGTGTACATTTGTATTCCAAAGCCGATTATGGAATCTTCGGGACAGGTGATATAACCCATATTATCCTTTTTTCAACTATTTCGATCTTTATTCTCCTCATTGGCTGCATCAATTTTATGAACCTCTCTACTGCGCGCTCTGCCTATCGCGCACATGAAGTGAGTATGCGTAAAATTGTCGGTGCTCAGAGGCATCAACTCATTCTACATTTCTTAGGTGAATCAGTATTTCTTTCGATAATAGCGTCAATTCTCGCTCTTAGCTGTGTAGAGATGGCACTCCCTTATGTCAATGCCTTTACCGGTAAACATATCATTCTCAATCAATCAGATGTTTTATTAACAATATGTGTGGCTCTTGGGGCTGGAATTCTCGCTGGAAGCTATCCCGCTTTTTTTCTTTCAGCTTTTCAACCCATTCAGTCTTTGCAAAGACGATCAAAAACCGATCCAAGAGGAATCATTCTCCGAAAAATCCTCGTGGTTTTTCAGTTTGGTATCTCCATTGTTCTTATCATCGGAATATTGACCATTTACAATCAGTTGAAATATGTCCAAAATAAAAATCTGGGATTTGATAAGGACCTCATAATTACAATGCACCTGTTCTATGAGAACTACGCTCTCATACCGCAATACGAAACAGTAAAACAAGCATTCCGCGCTCATTCTAATATCATTGCTGCTTCTGCATCTGAAGCCATACCGAGCATTCCCTATAACTCTTCACTGATTCTTCCCGAGGACAATTCCCAAAGCAATTTGCGTATGCGAAGGCTGTGTGTAGATGAAGACTATGTAGATGTCTATGGTGTGGAGATTATTTCTGGTCAGCCTTTATCGCCCATAGCGGCTTCAGACAACGCTCAATTTGAGTTTCTTATTAATGAGACCGCTGTAAAGCAACTGGGATGGGATACCCCTGTCGGTAGGCAACTCAAACTGGGATGGCGCGGTTATCAAGGCACCGTGGTTGGTGTTATCAAAGACTATAATTTCGAGTCTTTATATGAAAAAATTGAGCCCCTATTCCTTATTAAGGAACCTACGAGTTTTCGGTGGCTCTCGCTGAGAATCCGTCCTCAAAACATACCAGAAACACTATCCTTCATCGAATCAACTTGGGAACGGTTTTTACCAAACCGACCTTTTCAATTTAGCTTCTTAGATGAACGTCTAAATCAGCTTTATCTTTCTGAGATGCGGCTGTCCCAACTTTTACATTTCTTTTTTGCCTTAGCACTCGTTATTTCGTGTCTTGGATTATTGGGACTTTCCGCCTTTGCCGCTGAACAGCGCAC
>JAGWBW010000382.1:0-1475 GCA_021295695.1 Candidatus Latescibacterota bacterium | reverse complement strand
TTGCAGGAAGCGGTGTTGTAATTGCCATTGCTCTAATTACCGTCGTCTATCAATCATTGCGCGCGGCTTATCTAAATCCTGTTGACGCATTGAAGTCCGAATGATTCATGAGTCGCGAGTTAAAATTACTGGTCTCTTCTCAAAACGCGAAGGGTTCGTTCGAGTATAGGAGAAACTATGTCGTCGCTCTGGCCCATATATTACAGGATATATGAAAAATTTATCCGTAATGATGTGATTTTCTCTCAGATATTCAAAGACCACGGATTATTGGGAGGCGTATCTTCACTGCTCTCAATAGGAAGTGGCGAAGGAAAATTGGAGATCCAATTAGCCAAAGAATTAGGAATCATGTTGGGCTATATAGATTTATCCGAATTCGCGAGCCGGATCTTTAACGCCGAGGCTGAAGCGAATGATGTCGAACACCTTATCATAGAACGGCATTATGATACTCTCCAAACATTTGAATCCCAATATCAGTATGATCTTGTCATCTCCATTCATTCCTGGTATCGGATCGGAAACGATCGCATCCTGCTTCAGAAGGCTTTAGACCTGGTTAGACCTGGTGGGAAGTTATTTATATCCGTCTCATCCAAGGATGATGAGCTACGGAAAGAACTGAGTCAATATACCCAGGATTTGATTGCGGGAGAGGATTTCTCAGAGTGGGCCTCCTCGGAGGGATTTGAGCATGAGTGCTTTACACACACTCTACCAATGCCAATCAAGGATTTCTTTTGTGAGGGGAGTCTCACTGGAGAAGCTAAAGATCTAATAGGTTTTCTCAATAAGAAAAGTTGGGATGAACTCCCGGATGAATTTAAGATGAAAGCACAGCAAATTTTGTGTAGTCGTCAGCCGCAAGGTTCCGTAAGCAGAGTGGATGCCTGTCTGCTGTTTTCAAAGTAACTTTGGGTGATGGAGGATATGATGTTCAAGAACTACTTCACAACTGCATTGCGTAATTTCTCGCGACAGAAGACGTATTCATTTATCAACATGGCGGGACTCTCTGTTGGGCTGGCCTGTAGTTTTTTGATATGACCGATTTCATGAACAGGGCACGCAGATTTATCAGGTGATGCGTAATTTTTCTGCAAATGATAAAATCTATACCTGGTCTGCTGCTCCCATGCCACTTGCCAACGTGTTAGTAGAAGAATACCTAGAGATTACCCACGCTATTTTAATAACCCGGCAAAGACATCTCTTATCTAAAGGCAATCAATTATTTCGAGAAACTGGTCTATATGCCAGTCCTTCTTTTTTTAATGTTTTTACATTCCCACTTTTGCAAGGTGATACTCGAACGATATTGTCAGAACCCAATGCCATTGCGATTTCAGAAAAATTGGCTGGTAAATATTTTGGGCCAGATTGGGCGAGTCAATCGATTCTCGAACAAAGTTTGACGGTTGACCATCGCAAAGAATTTACTATTAAAGCAGTATTTAGAGATGTACCGGGCA
>JAGWBW010000381.1:4482-5011 GCA_021295695.1 Candidatus Latescibacterota bacterium | reverse complement strand
GAGGGGGCAAAATTGCGTGCGCCTATGGCTATAGCCGTCATTGCCGGTCTGGTGACATCGACATTGATGACTTTACTCGTGATACCCACCATGTATGAACTAATTGATCGCATCCGGGGGAAATCCGCGTGACTCTTGCTGGTATTGCCGTTCGACGGCCCGTGACCACGGCCATGTTTTTTTTGGGGCTGGCTATTTTAGGCGCGATTTCCCTGGACCGGTTGCCCATTCAGATATTTCCCGAACTCGTCCGCCCTGAGGTCTTTGTCGCAGTCACTCAGCAGGGCTATTCGCCCGAACAGGTCGAGCGGGATCTGGTGATGCCCGTCGAGAGAGAGGTGGGCAAGCTCGAAGGTATTGAAGCGTATGAATCATTTTCGCGCCAGAATAACGGCGGGGTACGCATTTCCTACGCGCCCAATACGGATATGAAATTCGCCCTGTTGCAGCTCGAGAGCCGCATCACGCGCCTGCAACCGCTTTTGCCCGAAAGAACGCGGGTCAACATACAGCGCTTTGACTCCTCTGA
>JAGWBW010000381.1:3816-4244 GCA_021295695.1 Candidatus Latescibacterota bacterium | reverse complement strand
GGCGATCAGGCTTATGCGGTTAGCATTAAGGGCCAATTTACAGACCTCGTGCAAATCCGCAGGGTCGTTATCAAACCCGAATTGCCCCTGCACCTGGGCGACATTGCCCAAATCCGATATGGCCTTCAGGAACGCACAGACCTGCAGCGCATCAATGGTAAGGCCGCCGTTGGCATTCGCATTCAAAAAGACGATGAAGCCAATCTCATCGAACTTGCAGGAGAACTCGAAGGTACCATCGAACGCGTCAACGGCGATCTCGCCTATGAAAATATTCAGCTCGTGATCAGCCAAAATCAGGCAGAGATTATGAACGAAGCTCTCAATTTCCTCAAACGGGCGGCTGTTATCGGGGGATTGCTCGGGCTTTTTGTTTTGTTCTTATTTTTGAGAAATTTGCGCTTTGTCGCTGTTTTGCTCCTCGCCAT
>JAGWBW010000381.1:815-3783 GCA_021295695.1 Candidatus Latescibacterota bacterium | reverse complement strand
GTGCTCTCGCTGTGTGGCCTCGCGCTTGCAGTTGGCATGTTGATGGACAATGGCATCGTGGTCATGGAAAATATCTTCAAGCATTTTGAACAGGGCAAATCTCCCAAAGAAGCCGCAAAATCCGGAACCGATGAGGTCGCACGCGCCGTTGTTGCGGCAACCGCAACTACGATTACGATTTTTGCCCCCGTAGTTTTTATTCAAAGTGACTTTCAGGATATCCTGCGGGAACTCGCGTTATCCATGGTATTTCCGCTGCTTGCCTCTCTTCTCGTAGCCCTCACACTCGTGCCCGCTCTGGCATCAAAAACCCTTTCTCTCACATCTCGACCACCAACGGGAACAGGCGTATTGATCGAGATGTACACTGTGTGTCTCAAAGCGGGCTTGCGCCACAGAATCAGGGTCTCACTGGGCATTGCCGGCGCGCTTGTCGTCACGCTGATCATTTCTTTTTTCTTTATGCTACAACAAGATATTCGCCGGGAAGAAAGCCGTTTTACCGTCTATATCAGCATGCCCGAAGGCACGACTATTGAAGCCCTCGATGCTGTTGTTGGCGAAATTGAAAGTGCTGTGCGAGATCTCAAAGGTATAGATCGCTTTACGACCAGTATTAGCGAAACCCAGGCGAGTATCAATGTGGAACTTTTGCCCTTATCCGAACGCCCCGACCAGATTTCTATCGATCTCATCAAGGAAAATCTCGAAGAGTCATTCGGTGATGTCCAAAATGCGATTGTGAGTTATGAGGCCATCGCACGCACAGGCAGGGGAGGTGGTGGGGGCCGTGGGGGAGGCGGGGGAGGCGGAGGTATTCGGGGCACCCGCCAGGCCTCTGGTGGATTCAATCTGGAAGGTGGCGCGCCTTCGGAAATGGCTGTCATTCGCGGCTATGATTTTACAGTGCTTCAAATGCTTGCCGACGATCTCGTCTATCGCCTCGAAGAACTGGAGGAACTCGATCCCAATAGCGTGCAGGCCGATGCAGAGCGCGGCGCATCTGAAGTGCATGTTTTGCCCGATGAAGAAGTGATGTTTGACCGGCGATTGCAGGTGCGCCAGGTGCTCAATGCCGTATCCGACGCCAATCCGCGCGGTGCGCGGTCCAATATTTCATTTCTCACACCCGAAGGCACTGAAATCCCGATTGATATTCGCAATGTTGAAGACCCCGAAGAAGAAGGGGAGGGGATTGCGGGATTGAGGCAGACGCCGATTCTGGGTGCGGGGGGGACGTACATCCCCCTTGTGGAAGTCTCGCATGTGCGCCGGGATCAGGGCAGGAGCATGATTTTGCGCACCAATCAATCGCGGCGCGTCATTGTGTCGTATCGCTACGCCGACGAAATTTTGCAGTCTCAACCACTGCTGGAAGCCTCCCGCGCTTATGTGCAAGCTGTGGTCTCTGAAATGGTGCTGCCCGAAGGGTATAGTATCGAAATGATCGAGGCAGAGGAAGAGACGATTTATTAATTTTTATGATTTTGGCCTCTTTGTTTGAATCGCTTTCTGCGCCTTTGATTATTCTGTGTACGTGGCCCGCGGCAATTATTGGATCGTGCTGGGCACTGGTCTTATCGGGTACGGGATTGACTTCGAGCGAAGCGCCAATGGCACTGTTGGGACTTATTGTTTTGAGCGGTATTGCCGTCAACAACGGGATCGTGCTGATTGACGCGATCGAAACTCTTCGCCGCCGCAGGTTCAGGCGAGAACGCGCGGTGCTCGCGGCGAGTCGGTCGCGCGTGCGCCCTGTTTTAATGACTTCGGCAACCACCATTTTGGGCATGTTGCCCCTGGCACTCACGTTTGGCGGCGATTACGAAATTTGGCCGCCCTTTGCAATTGTGGTAATCGGAGGGCTGGCGGTTTCAACGGTTTCCACCCTCGTATTTATTCCCGTGATGTACATGGGGATTGACCAGATCAAGGCCTGGCTGGCAGATATTGGCTGGTTCGGGATCGTATTGGGGACGGCAGCCGCTGCGGGAGTGACGTATTGGGTTGACGATTATTATCAGAGTTTGTTCTGGACCTGTCTTTTGGCATTGCCGGCGTGGATGTTGTGTATGGGCGCAGTCTGGATAGTGCAACGCATTTATCGCGCGCGTATGGCTTCTCTCGCTGAGATCGGCAATATTGAATATCTCGAAATTCGCAACCTGACAAAAATTTACGGTGCGCCGGGGCAATTTAAGCGAGAATGGGATCGCTTCAAGCGCCGCAATCAGCGCCTTTTAGAGCGCGGACAGATATTGGTAGATAAAAAGGCGATTAAGGACAGTTTGTGGTGGAAGTTACCACTTCTGGCACTTTTGATCTATTTGGAAACCTATTTTGAACAGGGATCCTGGATATTTTTGACAGGGCTTGCTATATGGGGCCTCGTGCATCACCTCGTGCTATGCGCGGCGGCTTTGCGCGATTTCCAGATTGAGAACAGATGGATATCACAAATCGCCCAATTGATTTTGCCGCTGGTCTTTGTCGCCTTTATCCATTGGCGTCTGGAACTTATATCTTTGACCATCGCCACTTCTGCGATCTACTTGCTCTATCGCATTATCGGATTTTTGGCAAACCGCGTCTCGCGAGGTCGCGTTGATCCCGAGCATATACCGGGGCGGTTAGGCCCTGTTAAAGGTATCGTGTACCGCGGTGCGGCCGCAGTTCCCCTGATTGGTGTTCCGCGTCCAGAATTTCAGGCCCTCGCTGGTGTAAGTCTCGATATTCCGCGCGGCATGTTTGGGCTTTTGGGCCCCAATGGCGCGGGCAAGACCACGCTGATGCGGATTGTGTGTCGGGTTTTGTCGTCGAATTACGGGTCGGTGCTCGCCAATGGTAAAATACCGCTTACACATCGGAATATGCAGGGGGTGATTGGATATTTGCCGCAGCACTTTGGCTTGTATCTGCACATGTCTGCGTATAATTATCTGGAATACCGCGCGCTTTTAGAGGGATT
>JAGWBW010000381.1:0-770 GCA_021295695.1 Candidatus Latescibacterota bacterium | reverse complement strand
GACGATCTGATTGGGTCGTTCTCCGGCGGTATGAAACAGCGCGTGGGCATCGCACAAACCCTGTTGCACTTGCCACAGATTATTGTGGTGGATGAGCCGACAGCGGGATTGGATCCGCTCGAGCGGATCCGTTTCAGAAATTTGCTGGCGCGATTTAGTCAGGAAAAAATCATTATTTTCTCCACGCATATTGTCGAAGATATTTCGGGTAGTTGTAACCAATTGGCCGTGCTGGATCACGGTAAGTTGCTTTATACGGGAACCCCGATTGAAATGCGCGATTTGGCACTCGATAAGGTGTGGGAGGCTCTGCTACCAGACCAACGCTTTGATGCGCTGGAACGCGATCTGGATATGATTACACATGTGCGCGTGCCCGATGGGATTCGGGTGCGGTTTCTCGCCACTGATCCCATCCCGGAAGCACATCCAGTTACGCCCACCCTCGAAGATGCGTACCTCTACCTTTTGCGACATGGCAATGAATACAAACAGTCTAACATGGCGTGAGTTGCTCTTTTTCGTGAGCAAATTGCATAGCCTGAGCATGAGAATCGTGTTTCACCGCAAAATGATTTTTATGTTTGGCGGAATTGTGGCGTATTACGCAATTTTGTACGCGATCGCAATCTGGCGTCCAGGCGAAGGATTTTCGGTCGAACAAGCCCTCCATGTATTGGTTGAAGTGCCGGGCACAGTGCTCGCAATTTACCTGACGATGGACCTGGTGTCGGGGGAGAGAGATAAGGATACGCTTGAGATTCTGTTCA
>JAGWBW010000100.1 GCA_021295695.1 Candidatus Latescibacterota bacterium | reverse complement strand
TTGAAACAATATGTTCGGAACTGACGCATGTCTGACGCATATCCAATCGTTATAGTAGAACCAGAATGGGTGATTACCCCCGAGGAAATGGGGGGTAAAACGAAGTTCTGGTATGGCAAGCCTGATGATAATACAAACTGGCTCTTCAAGTATCCGCGACCAAACACGGGAGAGCACGGGGCAGAGAAGATAGCCGCAGAAGTTGCCGCTGTGATAGGGACTACACACGCGAAAGTAGAACTGGCGCAGTTTCAAGGTGAACGCGGCTCGGTGACAGAATCGTTTGCCCGTGGGGACAGGGTTCTACACCACGGCAACCAAATGTTGGAAGTGGCCCTTGACGGTTACAATCCCAACCAAAAATTTCGTCAGTCGAGTCATACTTTGGCGAATATATGGAAAGTAATGGACGCTATTTTTCTCGGTCCTGAATCTGCGAAACAAGCGAAGCTCATCATTGCTGAATACACAGTTCTGGACGCATTGATTGGGAACACGGATCGCCATCACGAGAACTGGGGCATACTTCGGCGGCGGGCAGGTGGCGAAGGGAGGGGTTTCATAGCACCGTCTTATGACCACGCATCATCGCTAGGCCGGGAACTTCGGGATGAACGCCGCGACAGGCTGATGGCCGAAAATCGCATAGGAGACTATGCGGAAAGAGGACGCGGTGCAATTTACTGGTCGGAGGACGAGCGACATGGCCCCAGTCCGCTGGAATTAGTACGATGTGCGGCACCCACCTATCCAGACCTTTTCCATCCTGCACTGGCGAAACTCCAAAAATTGGATGAAGATTCCATAAGCACGATTGTCAATCGTGTGCCTGATAACTGGATGTCTCCTGCAGCCCGTACGTTTGCGATTGCCCTGATGTGTTATAACTTTGAACAGTTGGGAGAAATGATCCAATGAATACGCGAACCCTGTTTCTGGCTTGGGAAGACCAGGAACAGACCCGCCAGTGGTTCCCGATTGGTCGGTTGGATGCAGATGTAGAACCTCCGCTCTATCGCTTTCGTTATACTGAAGGGGCGAAGCGGGCACAAAAAGAATTGAAGTTTCCGCCGTTGTGGGATTTTCCGCAGCTATTGGAAGATTACAAATCTCTGGAACTATTTCCGCTATTCAGGAATCGAGTTATTGCACAAGGAAGACCGGACCGTGCGGACTATCTGGGGAACCTCGACCTTCACGAAAATGCCGACCCATTCGAGATGCTATCGGTAAGCGGTGGCTATCGGGTAACCGACGATTACGAAGTCTTTCCAAAACTGGTCAAAGCCGACGATGGAAGTTTTGTCTGCCGGTTCTTTCTACATGGATGGCGACACACAAGCCGTCCCGCGCAAGAACGGCTGAATGCGCTGAAGCCAGGAGAAGAACTTTACGTAACACTGGAACTGACCAATCCAGCGACTGGTCTGGCTGTGCAACTCCAGACAACGGACTACCACATGATTGGCTGGACCCCGCGTTATCTCATTTCCGAAATGGCGAGAGCAATGACCGAATCGCCCGGTGATTATAGGGCGCATGTGGTGCGGGTCAATCCCCCACCGTCTCCGATGACACAGCGCGTTTTGATTGAAATGCGTGGTCGCTGGGACGGATATGAACCGATGGAGAGCGAGGATTTTCGACCTTTGGTTGATTGACCGCAATGACAACAAACACCGTCTGAATCAGGATGGGCAAGATGAAAGGATGAGCAGGATGAAAGTCAAAAGCAAAAAACACTGGATCGCGGCTAACACCTTGCCGCGATGACGGTGGTTCTCACTTCCTACTGCTCCCCTCTCACTTTTCACCTCACCCTTCTCACTTCATACCCATGCCCAAAACCACCAATCGAAAAACCATCATCTCGTGGATGATGTATGACTTTGCGAACTCGTCCTTTGCCAACAACGTCACCACATTTATCTACGCGGCATTCTTTACCAAAGTCATAGCTGAAAATGAAATTATCGGCACGGCTTTATGGTCTCGCGGCGTCGGCATCATCATGCTCGTCGTCGCCCTGCTATCGCCACCTCTCGGCGCACTCTCTGATCAGGGCGGCTATCGCAAACGCTTTTTAATATTCTTCACATTCCTCGCCGTCATCTTCACCGCACTGCTCTATTTCCCCCAACAAGGGCAAGCCACCTATGCACTGGCGCTCTACATCATCGCCTGCATCTGCTTTGAAATGGGCATCGTATTTTACAATGCCTTCTTGCCCGACATTGCCCCACCAGAACGCATCGGTCGCATATCGGGACAAGCATGGGGCGTGGGATATCTTGGGGGCCTGCTCTCAATGGCCGTCCTCATGGTCGGCTTTGTATCCGCAGAAACCCCGTGGTTTGGCCTCACCAAAGAAACCCATGAACACATCCGGGCGACAAATATCGGCGTTGCAATCTGGTTTGCCATCTTCAGCCTGCCAGCACTCTTCTATTTACCCGCCCCCCCTGCGCGACAAACCGGCGACAAACTAAGTTTGGCCGCATCCTACCGGCGCATCCTCCAAACCTTCCGCGAACTCCAGCGCTACCGGGAAATCTTCAAACTCCTGCTCGCGCGCCTCGTCTATAACGACGGCCTGATCACCGTCTTTGCGTTTGGCGGCATTTATGCGGCAGGCACATTTGGATTCACATTTGAAGAAGTCCTCTTCTTCGGCATCATCGTCAACATCGCAGCCGGCATCGGCGCATGGTGTTTTGGCTACCTGGACGACCGCCTGGGCGGCAAACTCACCATCCAGATCACCCTCGTCGGATTCGTCATCGCGGCGACCATCGCCGTCGTACCCCAGGAAAAAATCTGGTTCTGGATCGCGGGCATCCTCGTCGGCCTATTTGCTGGTCCCAACCAATCCGCCAGCCGGTCCCTCATGGGGCGATTTGTCCCCCAAAACAAAGAAACCGAATTTTACGGCTTCTACGCCTTCTCGGGAAAAGCCACGGCATTTCTCGGTCCCCTCCTCATGGGCGTCATCACACAAGCCTCTGGATCCCAGCGCATGGGCATGGCAACCGTGGGCCTGTTCTTCATCATAGGCGGCCTCCTCTTGCGCACCGTTGACGAACAAAAAGGCATCCGTGCTGGGCGTGAAAAAACGCCATCTGAAACAGACGCCTGACGCAAGCTACCCTACCTGAAATACTTCAAAATAGAAATTCCCCTTGACAACTGTTTGTCATATTGTCATATTTTACTATGACAATAAGACGATATGACAAGCCTATTCTAAAACGTGAGGTATAATCCCAGGATGAATTTTGAATTAGACCCCAAAAGCGGTATCCCTTTCTATCGCCAAATCATTGACCAGATTCGCTATGGCATTGCCGCTGGCAAATTGAAAGTAGGAGACCAATTGCCCACCGTTCGCGCTCTGGCCGTAGAACTCAAGGTCAATCTCAACACCATCAGCAAAGCCTATCGGGAACTGGAAATTAAAAACATTCTGGAAACCCAGCAGGGATCCGGAACGTTTATCGCGCCAGTAAAAGTAGAGATTCCCGACAACGAAAAAGAAAAAAAGCTAACTGGCATATGCAACGAATTCCAGAGCATAGCCTCGGCCTACGGATTCAATCTTGCAGACTTGATCAAAGAACTACAACAACGACAAGGAGCAGATCATGAACGCTAACATTCCTCTGAACAAGCATGTCAATCTCGTCTCTGTCTTCATTTTCCTCGTCCTCACGCTGGCAAACGCGGTCCTGTTCTATTCGGACCTGATTTCTTTAACCATTGCCCTGATCGGACTGGCTGCTACGCTATTCATAGCCGCCACATTGAAAATCTCCGATCAGTGGGAAAAAGCCGTGGTCTTGCGTATGGGAAAATTTATTGGATTAAAAGGTCCGGGTTGGTTTCTCATCATTCCCATCATCGACCGGGTCGATAAATATATCGACCAGCGAGTCCGGGTCACTGACATTAGAGCCGACTCTACCCTGACGAAAGACACTGTGCCGGTCAATGTCGATGCCGTCGTCTATTGGACCGTTTGGGATGCTGAAAAAGCTGCCCTCGAAGTTCAGGAATACGAATACGCCGTTTCACTTGTCTCCCGGACAGGTCTGCGCGACATCATCGGCAAACACGAATTGGCAGATCTCCTGCAAAATCGAGAAAAGATCGCCGAGGCATTGCAACAGGCCCTCGACGAAACGACCAGTTCCTGGGGCATTACCTGTCAGAGTGTCGGCATCAAAGACATTGTTATTCCAAACGACCTTGCAGACGCCATGAGCAAGCAAGCCCAGGCAGAAAGAGAACGCCAGGCCCGGATCATCCTGGGCACAGCCGAAACCGAAATCTCAGAAAAATTCTCCCAGGCCAGCGAAAACTATCACAATAACCCCGTTGCCCTGCAACTACGCGGTATGAACATGCTCTTTGAAGGACTCAAAGAAAAAGGTTCTCTGGTAATCGTACCGAGTTCTGCCCTGGAATCGATGAACCTGGGGGCCATTGGGGGACTGGCAGCCCTTGCAGAAAACAACACAGACCAAACACCCGACCCGACTGAAAAAACGGCTTAAACGCCCTGCCGAGAGAAAAAAAAGCCGCTCAAACGAGCGGCTTTTGTATTAGCCCGGATAATTCACAAAAAAGGTATTTTCTCTATTCAAGTCATTCATCAACTTCTTACCTCTCCCTCTGCACCTCTACCTCTTTCCCCCTTTGTCCAAGCTCCACCAAAATCGCTTCCTCTAACTCTTCCGGCTTGAATCCACGTGGTCCTTTAGCTCCGGCGAAGGCAATTCTACCATCTCTACCAACCAGATAAAGTCTATCTGGATGAGCAACATAAGCGCGACTGGTTTTATCATCGACCCCATCCAGCAACGTTGGTAGATCTCCAAGATCTAAGTCAACAATACACATATTGGCAACTTCATTGCGCTCTTCATCTGTACGCGGTTGCTCAACAAGCAGACGGGAGCCTGGTCTTTCACCATCAATGGGATGTGCTTCACGAATATACACAAGGAAAAATTCCACATCTTCACGATACGTCTCGTAGAGCTTTTTCAGCTGACCAGCTGAAGCGACAAAAGGTGGTCACGTATAGCTTCCAAAGATAAGTGCAACTGGTTTCTTCTCCGCAAAACTTGAAAGACGAACTCTTTTTTCAGGCTCCTTCACGTAGGAAAGATCAAAGTCTGGGGCCACTTCTCCCTCTTCTGGCGCTATACCAACAAGTCTATCTCCCGGGCGTTGCCTTGGCCTACGTCCACGAACACCATCCCAATCGTTTTGAGTTAAAAAACCATCGCCGTTGCGGTCAAGCCGTGCAAACGTCTCGTCTCCCCGTTCGTATTCATCTTTACTGATTTTACCATCTTTATTCTCATCATACTTCTCAACAAGAAAATCCCAGACCTGAGCATAACGGCCCTCTATGTTTCTCTGCGCATAGCAAAAGCTGGACAAAATCATAATGCTGACAAACGCAATTGCTGACAATCTCAGGCAATGAAAAAATCTGATCATCACATACCTCCTTGAGAAAACAATATTAGAAAATGAAAAGACATGTTGAGGATAACCCAATACCCCTTTTATTTTTGACCATAGAATGCATTTTTCCGTTCCTCATTGAATTCATATTGGAAAGCGGAATCACTCCACCCGAAAAACCACAGAATCCGCAGCCATAGAAGCAAACAACCCAATCCCCCCCGTCACATGAAACCGCGGTTCATCCAACGCCGCTTCATCTTGCGCGCTCGAAATCAAATAATCGCCGTAATTCTCATCCAGCGCATAGACCGCAAATGAGTATATACCATAATACGAAAACTGTCCCGGATTTAAGGACAACGAACTCCCCTGCAAAAAACGCCATTGATCTGCTTGGGCAATGCTATCCCGCAATGCACCCAGCCCCGTGGTATCTACTCCGCCGCCAAAACCCCCGCCAAATCTTCCAAACTGAGTCGCCAGCGGGATCTGCTCCAACAGCTCCACAGACTTGCGCGTCGTAACATACCCACCCTTTGTCTCGCCCTCCCAGGTAACCCGATACGCATCGCCGCCAATCAGCAACGCAGACGCACCCGAAACTTGCGGTGCAATCGGCACCGTCGTCTGCGCGGTCGCTACACCCAACCCCGTCGTAACAGACAGATGATAGGTCTTGCCCGATTCAATAATCAGATCCGGTTGCTCATAATAACCCGGCCTATCCGCCACAGGCGACAACTCGTACGACACCCCATCCGCCTCAATCGTCACCAGCGCATCGGACAGCGCACTCGCATCGCGATCATACACACTGGAAAGCGGCATCGTTGTACCCACAAACAGACCGGACACGGGATTGCCCGCCCGCAAATAACCCTCGACATAAACCGTCTCCCGAAACTCCCCCAACGACTCAGTCGGTGCCGTGCTACAACCCGCAACACCAAGACCGAGAAACAAACAAAATATCCATTGTATTTTTTTCATCCCAGGTTCCTCTCTCACATATTAAAACGAAAACCAATACTCGGCAAAATCGGCTGCAAAAGCACATCCTGCACCTGAATCTCCGCCTCAGTCGCATCAAACGAGCGATACCACACATTGCGCCGATTATAGACATTGAACACACTGAACACCAGTTGCCCACCAACGCCACCCCACCTGAAATCGCGCGTAATACCCAGATCCATACGGTGATAGGCCGGCAACCGATAGGCATTCTTTTCCGACACATGGACATAAGGAATAGTCTGTCCCGTTGGCTGCTGCACCTCATAGCGCGCCTCGGGAAGCGTATATGCCTGTCCCGTGCCATAAACCCAATTGGCATTCAGATTCCAGCCTCTGCCCAGATAATAATCCGTCACAACAGAAACATCGTGTCGCCGGTCGTACTTTGGCGGAAACGGATTGCCCTGGTTCAAAGCGGCAAAAGTGTGTTCCGTCTTACTCAACGTATATCCAATCCAACCCTTCAAGCGCCCCTCAGTCTTGCGAAGCAAAAACTCGCCACCATAAGACTTCCCCGAACCAGTAGCGAACAAATCAGACAGCGGCGTCGAATCACTCAGACGAACCTGAGACAGAAACTCAACCAGATCATCCATATCCTTGTGATAAAACTCCAGATCAACCTGCCAGCTATCACCCGGCGTCAACATAAGACCAAACGCATTGTGAACAGCTTTGCCCGGCGTCAAAGTCTCATCCACCGGCAGCCACATATCCGTCGTATAAGTATTGGCCTCAATCGAAATCAAATTGACAAACTGGTGATAAATGCCCCAACCACCCTTAAAAGCAATCCTATCATCCAATTGAAACAAACCCGTCACGCGCGGAGACCACCGGGTATAATTGCCACTCTGAAAATGACTCACGCGCAGCCCAGGCGTCAACTCCAGACGCCCCCAGCGCATCGTATGCTCGAGAAAACCCGTCTGATAAAGAGACGACGTATTAATCTCTGACCGACTCGAATCTCCCACGCCCTGCTTGTAAAAAGCGTCATACGATGTAAACTGGGCACCCACGCGGGTCGTGTGAAAAGGACCCGAATAGAGATCAAAAGTCAATTTTGCCGTCAAATCTTTCAACTCATTATTGCGATTCAATCCAAAACCACGCCGCCCACCTCCGCCTTGCCCAGTCTGCCCACTATTGGCAGCCTCATTTTGATTGGTCGCAACGTCAAAATTGGACAGGTATCGACTCGCCGAAACCTGCATATTGCCAATCAAATTATCCGTATAAATATGCAACCACTTAAACCGCGCAATCTGATTGCCCCAATCCATGAGCTGATCGCGCGTCTGCTCTCGAAAAGACGGCAGCGACAGATTGAGCGCATCATTGCCCATGTATCCACTCACCGAAACCCGGTCATTGTCAGACACATCCAAATTCAGCTTGAAATTTGTATCGTAAAACCCATAGTCCTGCCCAAAATCACTCGTCTGCTGCTGAAAATTGAACCGCGCCTGTCCAAAGCGTCCCCCGCCTTGCCGTCCCCCAAAGCCACCGCCTCCCAATCCCCCTGGCCCAGCACCAGTAACCGGACCCGCGCCAATTGTGCCAATGCGCGTACTGAACATTTCATCCACGATATGTTCAAACAAAGGCGAATTTAAAACCTCTTGATACGTGCGCCGCCCCGAAAACATCCATGAACCGCGACCACCCACTGGCCCGCCAACCGTCAACCCCGCACTGATCAGATCCATAGACGCCCGCGCATCAAAAGATTTCCTGTTGCCATCCAAATTTGTAATATCCAGTACACTCGACAGACGGTCGCCATACCGCGCGGGAAACGTCCCCTTAATCAACGTGACATCCTTCAATGCATCGGGATTAAACGTGCTAAAAAATCCAAACAAATGATTCGGATTATAGACCACCACATCGTCCAACAGAATCAAATTTTGCCCCGGCGTGCCCCCGCGCACATACAAACCCGCGGAATTTTCACTCGCGGCCTGCACACCCGGAAGCAATTGAATCCCGCGCATCAAATCGGGCTGTCCCACCGTCGGAATGCGCGCCAGTTCCGTCACCCGCGTGCCAAACGCACTCACCGGCGTCACCTCAGTCGGCGCCACGCGCTCGCCTATGGCTTCGATCTCCTCCCCCATCAATTCCGCAGGCGCCAGTTCAATCACAATCCGCGCAGTCTCGCCCTGTATAACCACGACCTGAACAGACCGGCTCGCATAACCGATATAACTTGCCGAAACCCTGTGCGAACCCGGCGACAGATTCCCGATGACAAAATAACCGGCCTTATCTGTCGCCACACCAATGTGC
>JAGWBW010000099.1:6990-16299 GCA_021295695.1 Candidatus Latescibacterota bacterium | reverse complement strand
AGATGGCGGGGTCAAGATGCCGTCGGGCCAATAGCCCTGGTCCAGGGGACCGAGTTGAAAGATGGGTTTGTCGTTGAGGTGGAAGCGTTTGATGCCGTTTTCGTCTTCGCCAATGGCTATTTTTCGCATGCCAAAGTAGCTGTCGATTGTGTCGATGGTTTCGCCGTTGTGTTGTACTTTGATTTTGAGGTCGTAGAGGAAGGGATGATCTGGATGCCAGAGTTTTGCGTTTGGAATGGTCAGGGAGATGGTGTGGTCAGCCTGTCCGGTTGTTTCGGCTATTTGCTGATTGCTATCATAGGCGATTGCTTGAATTTGGCAATTCTTCAGGTTTTCGCCTGAGACAGTAATATTTAGTTTTTCAGCGTCTATATCGGGCGTGAGGCGAAGGGTGCGGATGGATTGCTCTGGTACGGCTTCGAGCCAGACGGTTTGCCAGATGCCGCCAGTGGGTTGATACCGAAATCCCTGGCGGTTTTCCGGCATGATTTGTTTGCCAAGGGCTTGTGGCTGTTGCTCGGTGGCGTCCCAACAGGAGACGATGAGTTCGTTTGCGCCGTCTGTTAAATGGTCGGTGATGTCAAAGGTAAAGGGGTCGTATCCGCCGCGATGTTGTCCCGCTTCTTCCCCGTTGATATAGACACTGGTTTCCCAGTCGGATGCCTGGAAATGGAGGAGTACGCGTTCGCCCGCCCATGTCTCTGGCAGGGTTATGCTGCGGCGATACCAGAGTCGCTGGTTCGGGCGGAGAATTTCCATGATGCCAGAGAGGGGGGCGTCGATGGCAAAGGGAACGAGGATTTGACCCTGATAGGTAGCAGGTGCGCTGGTGGTGCCGATGGGCTCGAGGGCGTAGTCCCACAGGCCGTTGAGGTTTTGCCAATGTTGGCGCACCATTTGAGGGCGCGGGTGTTCTGGCAGGGCGTTATCTGGGGAGACGTTTTCCGCAAAAGGTGTTGAGATGTGTTTGGTCACGGGGTTATAGCTCATCTCTTAAGCTACCTTTTTGGGTCTTCTTTGTGTCTGACCTCTGGGTTCGCTGTCCCAGCGCAGTGCCTGGAGGCGATGCATGGCGGCTCTGAGGGCTTCGGGCGTGCCGATGCGATAGAGGCCGTGTACCGCAAATCCGCGAACGTAGTGGTTGCCATCGCGCATGGCGTCTGCCAGTTCGGGAATGGCTTCTTCGGCATAGATGCCCAATCGCGCGAGGGAAAGGGCGGCATTGCGTCGCACAAAGTCGCTTTCATCGGTGGATAGGATGTCGGCGAGTGGGCGCGTGGCTTCCGAGGTGTTCTGGCTGGTGGTGCCCAGGGATTCTGCGGCATGTGCGCGCACATCTTCGTTGGTGTCCTGCAACAGGGCGATGAGGTCGGGCGTGGCTGATTTTGCACGCAGGCCCAGGTCGCCGAGTACATCGACTGCACGCATGCGGATTTTGGGATTCGGATTTCTGGCGAGGTCAAGCAGTGCGGGTACGGCGACTTCGCCGATGTTTGTGAATCCATATCCCGCGTTTCGAGGTCGGCTCTCATCTTCCGTATCTTTGAGTGCGTCGATCATGGCGGGAACCGCTTTTTCACCCTGTGATCCGAGGGTGTAGGATGCATTGAGGGCGGCGGCTTCGTCTGGATTGGCCAATTGCCCGATCAGGGGTTCGATTGATGCCCCATTGGTCGCGTGTCCGGGTGCTTTGCCCAGGTGCCAGTTCCACATGGCCTGCCATGTGGGTTCTTGTGAGTCGTCGGATGCGACCCAGGTCTCGTCGCTGTGATCCCATGTCGGTTCGGTAGGCTCAGTCATGCGCGTGAACAGGAATTTGACCATGTGGCGCGTGATGTCTGTGTAGTTGGCTTCTTTTTTGTGCAGAATGTCGTAGTGAATGAGTGCGACGGTTCCGGCCGGTCCCGATGTGAAGAGGTGTTCTCCTTCCTGGTCGCGGGCGGTGATGTATTGCGATCTGGGGGTTACGCTGGTCGGTCCCATTTCGCGGGGTGTGTCCTGGGGGTAATACATCGCCATCATCCAGCGGCAGTGGTGATGGCGGCGGTTTTGGTCGGCGCAAAATCGGCTGTTGTGCAAGCTGTCTTTGTGCATGGTGCGCGCATCGCTGCCTGGGCGGCTTTCGTGAACGTGGCGGTGCAGGTGCAGATAATAATCGGGGCCAAGGATGCTGGAGAATGCGCCGTGAACAATGGGGTGATCCCATACGTCTTGCAGTTCTGGCACGGCGGGGAGGAGGTTGTTGCCGGGATTTCTGCCGTTGTGTTTTTCAAAGGATTCATCGATGCGTTTATAGACTTTTTCGTGAAATCCCTCTGGGAAGTCGGGGTGGAGGATCAAATATCCGTCGCGGATAAATTGTTGCATTTGCTCGTCGGTCAACAGAACGGGTTTGTCTGCCATGTTGGGTTCCTTTCGGGTTTTTATCGGATGATTAGATCATGTAATAAATATACAATATCTCTGTTTAATCAAGGACATTTTATTCTCTGGCGGAATGATCGCACGCTACAATTGCAATGCGAGGCTGCCCTGGTTTTTCTCGTTGAGCGTGTTCATGTAATCCTTGCGGTCAAAGAACTGGCTGGTGTCGTAGAGGAAGGCGTATTTGCCGTTTCTGTCACAGCCGGTTTCGAGTGCGACGCGGTTGATTTCGGCGATATTGGGATAGGAGGGCCAGAGGATGCCTTCTTCGCAGTAGGAGGTGTCGATGAAGTAGCGTTTGTAAATGCCGCCGCCGGGTTTGGGGCGGCGGGCGTGTTGCAGGGCAGAGTGGACGATGACGATGGAGCCGTGGGCCAGGTTGTCGATGGTGCGCGAGCCGGGCAGGTCTTCAAATTGAAATTGGCGATAGGCATCGTTGGCCATGACTTTCTTGTGGGTGCCGGGCATGACGAGGAGGTCGCCCACTTCGCCGTTCAGGCCATTCATGTACATGAATACATGGACCATCAAGTGCGAGCGATTTGTGTGCGGGATCTGTGCATAATCTTGATGCCACGGTGCCCCGCGTTCTCCGGGCAGTTGCCATCGGGCGTGGATGTGGTGATGGACGAATTTTTTTCCATTCATCAGATCGGCCACGCGATCTACAACACCGGGTTCAGATGTGAGGAGGCCGAGTTCTGGATACGCCATGAGCATGCGGCGTTTGTCCGTTTCGCGGTCGATCATGAGTTGATCGACGTCAGCTTTGATGCGTTCGTTGAGGTCGTGGTCAAAAAGTCCTTCGAATACGAGGTATCCCTCTTCGTCGAATTGGGCGATGTCGTCGGGCGTGAGATGGTTCATGGGGCCTCCTTCAAATGGATGTGCGCCAGATGCATATCGGGGTTGCCGTGGGCAAAGTTGCCGTCGCAAGCCCTGAGGAGTTGGCGTGCGAGTTGATCGACTTTGTCGGGATATTCGACGACGAGGTCATTTTCTTCCCGGTAGTCGTCCAGGATGTTGTAGAGTTGGAAGCTGTTGGTTTTGTTGATGTGGCGCAATTTCCAGCCGTCGGCTGTGGTGAGAGCGGGACCCAGGCGCGAGGAGAAGACGACGGGTGCGTGGGGGCGTTGCTCTTTGCCCAAAAGGGTGGATAAGAAGGATTCGCCGTCTTTCCAGTCGGGTGTTTCTTGCCCTGTGAGATCGGATAACGTGGGCATAAAATCGTAATTGGCGATCATGTGATCGGTTGTGCCGGGAGAGATGTGACCGGGCCAGCGCGCGATGTAGGGCAGACGGGTGCCGCCTTCCCAACTCGTCCATTTGAGGCCGGCCATGCCGTCGTTGCCGTTGAATACATCACCGCTTTGTTCAGATGTATGCCGGGTGGTGATGTCGTCGTAGCGGATGCCGTCGAGGCTTTGTCTTTTGACGGTGCGGCCTTGTTGTGCGGCGTAGATTTCGTGGCCGTTGTCAGAGCTGAAGAAGACGATGGTGTTGTCGGCAATGCCGAGCGCGTCGAGTTCGTTGAGTATGATGCCAACGGTATCGTCGAGGCGAAGAATCATAGATGCGTATTCTTTTTCAAAGCCGGTGAGTTCTGGCGCGTCTTTTACGCCCGGGTGAATTTCGGGAACAGAGATGGGTCCGTGGGGCAGTTGCGAGGGGTGGAAGAGGAAGAAGGGGTTGTGTTGATTTTTGCGGAGGAAATCGACAATTTTGTCGTTGAACAGGTCTTGAGAATAGGTGACTTTCCCGGTCATGTCGTGGCGGCTGGCCGCGTTTTCCGGGGATTCTGAACCGGGGTGGTTGCCACAGTCGGGGTGGGTGTTGCCGGGTATTTCGACTATGTCGCCATTTTCAAAGAGGAATGGCGGATAGAAGCCGTGGCAGAGTTGATGGTCGTAGTAGCCGTAGTGGTAATCCCAGCCGTGCCGACGAATGCGTTCTGGTGTTGTGGCAAAGCCCCATTCGAGTTTGCCAATTTGTCCCGTGACATAGCCTGTGCGCTGCGCGATTTGTGCGAGAAAGACTTCGTCGGGGCGTTCTTGAAGGCCGGTGTTGTTGATGAGTTCGGCAATGTGTTCAAAGGTCATCGTGCCTTCGGCCATGGGGCGATAGAGACCGCCTCTGGTAAAGGTCCATCGGCCCGCGTGTGCGTCGTGATAGCCGGTCATGAGGCTGGCGCGCGCTGGGGCGCAAAAGATGCAGCCATAGGCGCGGGTGAATTGCAAGCCTTCGCGGCCGAGGCGGTCAATATTGGGGGTTTGAAAGTGTTTCTGGCCGTAGCAGGAGAGCATGCCGCGGCCGAGGTCGTCGCCGTAGATGTAGATGATGTTGGGATTGGACATGGAAATTCCTTTTATAGCTCGGTCACATCGACAGCCTTGCGCTCTATTGTCGCTTTGTGCGCGGCGTGGATGAGGGCGAGGTTGTGGCGGGCGTGTTCGGCGGTGATTGGGGGCGGTTTGCCTTCTGCGAGTGCTTTGAAGGTGGCGGCAAAATAGTTGGCGTGTCCAGCGCGGGATAGAGCGTCTGTGCTGAGGCCGTGGTTGAGGTCAATGGGTTGCCATTTGCGGTCGGCTTTGTCGAGATGGAGGAGTTCGCGTCCTCGCCCGACAATGCGGATGCCGTGCGTGCGGGTATAGACTTCGCATATATTGTGGTCGCCGCTGCCGGGCATGCCCCAGGATGTCGAGACGGTGGAGATGGCGCCGTTTTCGTGTTCAAAGAGGAGGAAGGCGACGTCATCGACGTCGAAGTCGAAGAATTTGGTTTGTACGCGGGCTTCCACGTAGCGCACGGGTGAGCCGATCATGGTTTCGATGAGGTAAATTTCGTGGTAGGCGCTGTCGCCAATACAGCCGCCGCCAGCTGCTCTGGATGCGCGCCAGACGCTGTTGGGGTCGGCCTGGTCTTCTGTTTTGCCAAAAAGGGAGAGGGCGCGGCCTGTTTGGGGCGTGCCTGTATTTTCTCGGCGCAATAGTCTGAGGGCTTCTGCGGTGCCGGGCGTGTAGAGAAAGTTGTGTACGATGGCGTAGGGGACGTTGTGTTTTTTTATGGTGTCGAGGAGGCGGTCGGCTTCTTCGAGGGATGTTGCCATGGGTTTTTCCGAGATGATGGCGACGCCTGCCTGTGCGGCTTCGATGACGTGTTCGGCGTGCAGGTGATGGGGGGTGGCGATGATGACGGCGTCGAGTTCGGCGCGGGCGAGCATGTGGCGGTGGTCTTCGTAGCGTTGTTCTGATACGATGTCTGCTGCTGTGCCAACGCGGTTTCTGTTTTCGGGGATGGGATCGGCTATTGCCGAGATGGTTGCGAGGTCGGGTATGTCGAGCAGGCCCTGGAGGTGGGATTTCTGGACGATGCCGCCGCAACCGATCAGGCCGAGGCGGATGTTTTGTTCACGAGGCATTGCAACTGTTCCTTTCCGCGATTTTTTGCGCGATGTATTCCGCGTCGCGTCCCACGCCGCGCAGGAGGTGTGATCCGACTGTGTGTTGAAATTTCAAGCCGAGAAAAAATAGGCCGGGGATACATACACCGCGTGTGTGAATGGGTCCGTTTTTGTCAAATGCGGATTCGGGATTGTGTGCGCGGATAAATTTGTGGTCGGGGCTAAAGCCGGTACACCATAAGACAGTCAGGTTTTTCAGGCTGACAATTTCGTCGTCGGCGCAGATGATTCCGCGATGGTCGGCATCTATTACGCGGCCGACCCGTTGTACGCCGTAGTGTTTTGAAAGCCAGCGCGGCGATGGCGCCATGGCGGGGTCGCCCCCCTGCCATTGGTGCATAATGCGCCGTCCGATTCGCGATTGTCGCTGGATTTCAAATACTGGGAGCATGCGGGAGAATACGCCGATGGGGATGCCCAGAATAGACCAGGGGACGACGCCGTTTCCGCTGAGTGCAAATGAGAGGTTTTCAAATTGACGCGATTGCGCCAGGTCCAGGCAGATTTGGACGCCACTGCTGCCGCTGCCGACGATGAGGACATTTGCGGTTGTGATCTGGTCGGGGTTTCGATAGGTGGATGAGTGTAGCTGGGGGGTTGATTGCGGTAGTTTTTGGGCGGCGTCTGGTATAAAAGGTCGGGCTGCATGTCCGGTGCAGATGGCGACGTTGGTTGTTTGATAGGTTTGGGTGTCTGTATGGACGTGCCAGGTGTTTTCTTTTTCGGCGACTTGCGTGACGGTGACGCCTTCTTTCAATGGGGGGTTGACCATCTGGCGATACGCGCGAAAATAGTCGAGCGCTTCTTGGCGCGTGGCAGTGTCGTACCAGGATTTGTGCGGTGCAAATGGTTTTTGCATGCCGGGCAATGTGTTCATCCAATTGGCTGTGTTCATCCGGAAGCTGTCCCAGCAGTTGTGCCACGCGGAGAACGCCCGGTCGCGCTCCAATACGAGGTGATCAATCCCGCGTTGTTGCAAGTAATAACTCAGTGTTATGCCGGCTTGTCCACCGCCTATAACGATGGTGTTTATCATACACGCTTCCTCTTAGATTACAATTTTATGCTTCAAAATAGCGCGTTGCCAGAGGTTTTGCAAGCCCGTTAAAATTGGTCTGACGATGGGGAATTTTGGTTGTATATTGACGGGGTGTGTTTTTATTATTGGATTGAAAGGATGAGATTATGCTGATGACTGGCGGTCAGGCTGTGGTTGAGACGTTGGATGCATGGGGGGTGGATGTGGTATTTGGGATTCCGGGGGTTCACACGCTGGCGCTTTACGATGCGCTTTACGAGCATCCGCGCATTCGACATGTGACGACGCGGCACGAGCAGGGGGCGGGGTTTATGGCTGATGGGTATGCGCGGGCTTCCGGGCGCGTGGGGGTGGCGTTGACGACGACGGGACCGGCGGCGGTGAATGCGTTGACGCCAATTGGGGAAGCGCACGCGGAATCGTCGCCCGTGTTGCTGATATGCAGTGGTCCAACGGATGAAACAAATGGCACAGATGCGGGTGTGTTGCACGATATGCGCGACCAGTTTGGGACGTTGTTTTCGGTGACGGGGCGCGGGCAGCGGGTGTCGTGTGTGGAGGAGATCCCGGATGCGCTATCAGAGGGTTTTGAGGCGATGAAATACGGGCGTCCCCGACCGTATATTTTTGAAGTTCCGCTGGATGTATTTAAGGAAGAAGCGGATGTAAAGATTGACGAACCCGCGCACCGCCCACCGCGTAAGCCTGAGGATGCTGCGCTGGATGCGGCGGCGGAGATGATTCAGTCTGCGCGTAAGCCGGTATTGATCGCTGGTGGGGGGACGCAAGATGCGAGCGATGATGTGATCCGGTTGGCGGAGAAACTCGGCTTGCCGGTGGCTGTTACCGCGAATGGGCAGGGGGCTGTTCCGGCGGATCACCCTTTGTTGGTGCGGGGTGAGGCGATGAACAAATGTTTGAACGAGGCGGATGTGGTGCTCGCTGTGGGTACGCGTTTGGGATTTCGGTTTGAGCAGATGTGGAAGGGGACACCGGAGAAGCTCATTCATCTGGATATCGATCCGGGGGTGATCGGGCGGTCGTTTGAGCCAGATGTTGCGCTGGTTGGCGATGCTGGCGCGGGGTTGAGGGGATTGTACGCGCGGTTGGATGGGGCAAAGACCGCGTGGCATGGCAATAATTCTGTGTCGCAGGCGTCCGGTCAGTGGGAGGAGAAACCTTTTCCCGAGTTGCTGGGGATTTTGCGGAATGTTCTGGATCGGGATGCGGTGGTTGTGAACGATATGACGATGATTAGCTATCAGGCGCGTCGCCATTTTCCGGTTTATCAGCCGCGCACGTTTTTGTCGCCAACGGTTTATGGAACGCTGGGGTTTTCCATGCCTGCTGCTGTGGGTGCCAAGATCGCGTGTCCAGATAAGCAGGTGGTGTCGCTGTGCGGCGATGGCGGGTTTATGTACACGGCAACAGAGCTTTCTACTGCGGTTCAGCAGGGGATATCACTGCCGGTTGTTTTGTGCAATGACAATACTTATGACGCGATTAAACGGGCACAGGATCGGGAATGTGATGGGCGGAATATTGCCGTGAAGTTGGCAAATCCCGATTTTGTGATGTTTGCACAGAGTTTTGGGATGCAGAGCGTTCGCGTGACTAACGGACAGGGGTTTGGCGAGGCGCTCGAAGAGGCGTTGCGGGCCGAGGGTCCGACGCTGATTGAGGTTTTTTTGCCGGAGTATTCATGAGAAGTGCATCCTTATGAGTGTTAGGTAGAGATAGGACACAGGCGCAGGAGAATGTTATGGCAACAAAGCGCAAAAAGAGACGGCACAAAGGCGAATGCGGATTTGACGGCGCATATTCGGTCGCTGGGGTTGACGAGTGTGGGGCAATACCAGGCGTGGTGTCGGGATCATGGATTTAATGGGGCGCTGAATAAGAGTTGGCAGGAGCGGCGGCACGAGCGCAAGGTTGCAGACCGGGCGATTGATGAGGAATTGGCCGAGCAGGAATTTATGCGCCATATCAGTGCGTTGGGGTTAAAGACGGTTGCGGATTATACTGCATGGTGTAACGCGCACGGGTTGAGTACAGGGACGCATAAGAGCGTTGCTCAGCGCAAGAAAGAGTGCGATTTGGCCGAGCGGCTAAAGAGCGATGCGGTTTTGGCGAAGATGAAAAATCACACGCGGCGGCCACAGGAGACGATTCGGGCGATTTATGAGGGCAAGCTGTCGGAGGCGGAGTTAAATCGCCCGCATTTGCAAAAGATCCAGCGCGCTTTTGATGGGCTGGGGAGAGACCGCAAGGGGCGGCGCGCGCTGTTGCAGTTGTTGCTTCATGTGGAAAAACGGGGCGATTTTTTTGACGTCAAGCCTGCGGTTGTGCGCCTGGGACCTTCTGAGGGCAATACATTTATCGAGGG
>JAGWBW010000099.1:0-6950 GCA_021295695.1 Candidatus Latescibacterota bacterium | reverse complement strand
TTCGCACAATGGGCGCAAGCAATTTGGTTCGCTTGCGCGACATTTGCTCGCGAAGTACGATGTGCCCGCGTTTATGGATATCGCGTGGTTTCTGGGTGAGGAAGACGAGGCGCGGCAGCAGCAGGGATGGTTTGTGCATGTGGGAACGGGCGGGAATATCCGCAAGGCGGATGTTCCGCTGACGCTGACAAAGAAGATGGCGCATTTGTTTTTGGAGTCGCCGCACGATTACACGATTTACGAGGCGTTTCGGCGGGGTCAAATTCTGGGGCTTGGCGGAGAAGAACCGCTGGTGCGCGCGGTGAATAGTACGCGGTTGGGATCGTCCTTTGAATGCGAAGATTTCTGGCATAAGGTGGTGCATTTTTTTGTGAATAATCCAATGCTCGATCCCGATGAGGTGGGACCGATTGTGGATTATATTCACAATCAGAAATACGTGCCTCGGGAAGAGACAGTTGGTGGCGAGGTGGTGCAACTGCCTCCCGAGCAGCCGAATTTTTCGATTAAGGGACGCAGTATGGTCAAGTTACTGCGACAGGTTGAGATGTGGCACCGGCAGTTGGCGAGGCAGAATCGGTTGCCCGCAAAGGTGTGGGCTCCTTCGGGTCTCAATGAGCTGGATTGGACAGCGACGGATAATTATGGGAATGAAAAGGAGCGGTGGACGATTACGGAGTTGCTGTCGGTCAAAGAGTTGTCCCTCGAGGGACGCAAGATGCACCACTGCGTGGGGTCTTATGCGAATAATTGCAAGACTGGGAGGTCATCGATCTGGACGATGCAGGTTACGACGCCGGAGGATGAGACGCATCGGGTGATGACGATTGCGGTGAAAAATGGCAGCCGAAGCATTACGCAGGCGCGCGGGAAATGCAATGCGCGACCCAATGGCAGGACGCCCAGTGGCAAGCGTCGAGATTTTAGCAAGGCGTATGAACGCCATTTGCGGAAGTCGCGCCATGTGTTGTATTTGTGGCGGGAGCAAGAGGGGTTGTCTATGTCGCATGGTGTGTGAGCGATCATTCATACCGCAATGCTGTGGCTGGGTCGGTCAGGGCTGCGCGAATGGCCTGAGTACTCACGGTTATGATCGCGATTGCCATTGTTAGCAATCCGCTCAACACAAAAATTAGTACACCCAGATCTATGCGATACGCAAACCCCGCCAACCATTCATTCATGACCCAATAGGCCAGCGGAAATGCGATTAGATTGGCCAGCAGTACCAGAATTAC
The DNA here is from genome assembly GCA_021295695.1 of Candidatus Latescibacterota bacterium. Lineage (GTDB taxonomy): Bacteria > Latescibacterota > UBA2968 > UBA2968 > UBA2968 > VXRD01. Next base: position 5,712 of record JAGWBW010000099.1, on the reverse strand, counting down.
AACTTCCCGCGAGAGCAAACGCACAATATTGGGTACGGATGCGCCCAGTGTCTTGCGGATGCCAATTTCTTTGGTGCGCTGCTCTGCTGTAAATGCCGCCAGGCCAAACAGGCCCAGGCACGCGATTATAATCGCCAGCCCGGCAAATACGGTTATAAGTGTTCCTATCCGTTGTTCAGCCAGATAAGAACTTGCCAGGTTTTCGTCTAAAAAGCGATACTCAAACGGCTTTTCGGGAATATATTTTCGCCATATTTCACCGATATATTTAAGTGTCTCTTCAATATCCGTACCGCGAATTTTTAGTGATAGCACATTGAACTTGGGTTGCCACATGGCAATCGCCACGGGGCGGATGACTTCGTGTAGCGACCGGTTGTGAAAATCTTTCACAACGCCGATTACAACGCCCGTCTCTCGATTGTGCGCAGCCCATCCAAACTCCTTTCCAAGCGGCTCGGTCCACCCCAATCGCTTCACGGCAGTTTCGTTCAGGATAAATGCCTGAGACGTATCTGTTGTCACTGATAGTGAGTTATAGGTGTCCAAAAAGGCTTCATCCACCCCCATAACGCGCATCCGCCAGTCTTCATTCCCTCTTCCCTCGGGAAATACCCTGTCCAGTTGTCCCCCATATCCCATCGTAGAATGCCCTGCCGATGCTTTCAAGATGTTTGGGTGTTTCAAAAATTCATTTTTGATATTCAAATAATCATCCGTCAAGCGTCGGTCTGTAGAAAATAGCCAGGTCATGACCATGAGATCTTTGTCAAATCCCAGATTCTTATTTGTGTATGTGCCCGCGATTAAAAATGTCGAGATCGCAAATTGAAATACCACGAGGATCTGTCGCAGTCGGCCGCTTCTGACACTCGAAACAAGCGTACCTTTTAGTACTGTTACGGGCCGAAAACTGGACAGAAATAGTGCGGGATATCCTCCGGAGAGCAGGCTTACCAGTACGGTTAAAACAAATAGTCCGGCAATCGCATACCACAGGGTCTGTCCTTCGAGCGCGATTGTTTTTTGGGCAAAGTTATTCAGGAGGGGTAGTGAAAATTTTACAATAATTAGCGACAATAGCCCGGCCAGCAGTGCGGTTAAAAATGTCTCTCCCAGAAACTGTCGGATCAATTGGGCGCGATAGGCTCCCACCACTTTTCGCAACCCGACTTCGCGCGCCCGTCGCGCAGAGCGCGCTGTTGATAGGTTCATAAAGTTGATGCACGCAATCAGTAAAATGAAAAGTCCGATGATTGCAAACAGGTACACATACGTGATGTCGCTATAATATGAAATGCCATAATCCACCCTGGAATACAGATAGATTCGCTCGAAAGGCTGCAAAAAATAGGTGCTCTTTTTGACGATCTCGTCGCCCATGTATTGCGCCATAAACCCAGGCAATTTTGCTTCGAGAGCTTTAACATCTGCGCCTTCTCGCAATAAGATGTAATTTTGTGCCGGTCGCCAGGTTGAATCCACCGCCCAGTTTTCAAATACGTTCCGCGTCCAATGGGTGTTCACGGTTGCACATACAATGTCAAATTGCATGGTTGATTGCCGAGGCGTGTTTTTTAGTACCCCGGTAATCGTATATACCCCACCCATATACCGATCATCGACTGTAAGCACTTTGCCTATTGGGTCGTCATTCCCAAAAAATCGCTGCGCTGTTGTCTCTGTCACCAGGATGGAAAGCGGTTCTTTGAGTACTGTCGCGCGATCTCCTTTCACCAGTTCAAAATCGAAGACTTCCAAAAAATCGGGATCTGTCAGACAGAACCGCTGATTGAATCTGCGGTCTTTATACGTGGTCCAGATATAGCCCCACGACAGGTATCGCACGACGGTTTCGATTTCTGAATAATCTTTTTTGAGCGCGGGTCCCGCTGCGCCCGATGTGCCAAAACCCATGTCACGGGTGCCGTCATCGTTGCGCATCTCGCGGAGCAATTTGTAGATCCGATCGCTCTTTGTGTGAAATCGGTTGACGCGAAATTCATCGTGAATAAATAATCCGATGAGGACACAACACGCCACGCCCACCGATAATCCCAGTACATTGATCAGCGAGTAGCCTTTGTGGCGCATCAAATTGCGCAGGGCGATTTTCAGATAGTTTTGGAGCATAATGGTTTTTTCTACAGAATGGGGTTATAGCTGTTCATCCCGGTCTAACCATCCGTCCGATAGATGTATGATGCGGTCTCCATAAGCGGCGTTCTTCTCTGAATGGGTGCATTGGACTATGGTTATGCCTTCGGCATTCAGGTGTTTGAACAAGGCCATGATCCGCTCGCCTTCTGCCGAGTTTAAGTTGCCGGTTGGTTCGTCGGCCAGGATCAATTTTGGCTGTGTGATCAATGCCCTGGCTACGCCTACCAATTGCTGTTGTCCGCCGGATAACTGGTTGGGGAATAATCGCTTTTTTGCCACGATGTTGAATCGGTCCAGCATTTCGGCAATCCGCCCTTTGCGCTCGGCTCCTTTTACTTTTTGGTATAGAAGGGGCGTTTCCAAATTTTCGGCGACTGTTAGTTCGTCGATTAGATGGTAACTTTGAAATACAAATCCGATGTGATCGCGGTGTAGCTCGCGCGGTTGTAAAAATGGTACTCTCCATTCGAGGCAGTGTCCAGCATGCCCAGGATGTGCAATAGGGTTGATTTGCCGGCGCCAGAGGGTCCCATGATGGATACAAATTCACCTTCGCGAATGTCCAGATCAATTCGGCGCAGTACGAATGTTTTTACGATGCCGTTTTCGTAGTATTTTTCGATGTTTTTTAGCTGGATCATTTTTAGCTCCTTATGCGCGGCGTTCGAATAGGATAGATACTTCGCGTTCGGATGGCTCGCCAATTTCTACGAGCGACCAGTCCTGGTCGTAGTTTTCTACAATCCGCTTTAAACACATGACTCGCTGTTCGTGGGGTTCGGCGTGTTCCTCCCAGGCGAATAGTTCCATGCGGTAATCGTATTTCCTGCTTTTGCCATTTACCACCACGGTTACTTCCACGGTGTCTTCGGCGTCTAAAGGCGGCAATTTGATCGAGATTTTGGGCATGGTGATTCTCCGGAGTCGTGATCAACGCTACTCATACCGCAGGGTATCAACGGGATTGGATCGCGCGGCGCGGATGGCTTGAAGGCTTATGGTACACAGGGCGATGACAATGGCTAATAGGCTACACAGAAGATATATTTTTACACCGGGTGCAATACGATACGCAAAGCCGTTGAGCCATTGTCCCATTGTCCAGTAGGTCACGGGCCAGGCGATGATATTGGCGATGGTGAGGAGGAGTACAAATTCCCGGGAGATAAGCGCGGTGATTTCACCTGCCGATGCGCCCAATACTTTGCGGATGCCTATTTCTTTGGTGCGCTGCGAAACAGATAGGGATGCGAGGCCAAATAAACCGAGACACGCGATTAAAATTCCAAATCCCGACGCGTACCAGACGATTTGGACCCAGCGCTGTTCTGCGTGGTATTGCTCGTTGACCTGCTGATCCAGGAATACGAATGAAAATGGTCGCGCTGGTTCAATTTTTTTCCAGGTTTCTCGCAGCAACTCAATACTGCCGTTTAAGTCTTCTGGACGAATACGCACGAGAATGACGCTTGGGCCGCGATCACCTGGCGAGTCGCCTATCGAGTTATAAAATACAATCGGCTTGATTTCATTGTGAAGTGATTGAAAATGAAAATTCTTCACCACTCCAATTACCTGATGCGGCTCTTTTTTGTTCAGTACGGGAACTGGCTGTCCAATGGGGTCATCCCAGCCAAAAATATCTACCAGTGTCTCGTTCACAATTACAGACCGCTGAGGATCGCTCGGAAAATCTGTGGAAAAATTTCGCCCCGTTTTCAGATCAATGCCCAGTGTTTTCAGATAGGCTTCATCAATCCACATGGTCCAGATAGTGATCAACTTGCCATTGGGCAATCTGTGGCCTCTTTGTTCTTGACTATTTACAAATGAATAGCCACCGCCGGCAATATTTACGATGCGATCATGACCGCGTAAGGCATCGCGCAAGCGTTGGGGAGTTTCCCGCGTCGCCTTGTCCAGGACCACCACCTGTTCGCTGGTATATCCCAAACTTTTCGACTGCAAATAATCCAGTTGCTGCGCCATAATGCCCGTGCAGATCATCAAAACAATCGACAAGGCATATTGCACTATGACGAGGGCGCGTGTAAAGGGTTTGCGACGCCCGATCCGCGCATTGCCTTTAAACACCAATATGGGTTGAAACTTTGACAGTATTAACGCTGGATAACTGCCTGCGACAAGCCCCACAAATACGAGAATACCCATTAGCGCAACAATCAATTCCCAACTCGGCACAATCGCCACTGCCCCGCCAATCGTGTTGTTAAATACCGATAAAAATAACTCGACAAGTGCCAATCCCAATAGCAGAGCCAGCAAACTCATCAGCAGAGTTTCACCCCAAAACTGCCGCATCAAGTTACCGCGATGTGCGCCCAATACTTTGCGTATGCCCACTTCCAGTGACCGCTGTGCCGATTGTCCCAGTGACAGGGTTGTAAAATTGATACAGGCGATCAGCAACACCGCCATACCAATGGCTGATAGGACATAGGCAAACATCGGGCTGATCTTTTGCGCGTATCCTCCTCGCACTTCATTTTGAAAATGAATATCTATGAGTGCTTGCAAGTGCAATTGAAACGCATCGGCGCGATCTTGAATACGTCCGCTCTTGATCCATCTGCTTCGCTGCTTGTCCAGAAGCTCGCTGGTAAAAGAAGCGAGTTTTTCATTTAATGCTGTCGCCTGACTCGCGTCCTGGATTTGAACATAAGTCGATACAACATTCCCATTTCGAGACTGCGCCATTCTAAAATACCATGTGTCATCTCGATATGCATTCTCAAAGGGGATGAGTATGTCTTTTCCACGCATGCTCGAGGTCAGTGGCAAGGCTTTCATAATGCCTGTCACCACAAAATCTTGCGGATTTCGAGAGCCTTTAATACGCAGCGATTGGCCTATCACATGGGCGTAATTTTCTGTTTCACCAAAGTATTTTTTCGCCACGCGCTCGCTGATGACCACGCTGTGCAAATCGTCAAGTGCCGTATTTGCATCTCCGGCTAAAAGTGGAAAGGTAAACATCTGCAAATACGGCGGATCTATTAGTGCAATACGTTCTTGAAACAGCTTGTCCTCGCGCCCGACAATCACATGCGAATTGGAAAATCGCGTTGTATGAACGATTTCTGGAAACGCGTCCTTCAATGCGCCTGCGAGATCCTTCGGCTGTAATACTATAAATGCGACTTCGCCTTCTTTGGTGATTTCTTACATCTTTGTTTTTGTGAAACCGATCAAAAGACCATTGTTGGTGTATCATCGAAAAAATCAGCACACAGCACGCCATTCCAATTGCAAGCCCGATGATGTTGATTGCGGAGAATGTCTTATTTCTGGCGATGTTGCGAATGGCGACTGTCAGGTAATTTTTGATCATGAGTCAATCCCATTGTGGGTAGGCGATACTCCGGATAGCTTTTACTACTGGTCGCTAATCCGACCGCTATAAAAGACCGATGGCGCGTGGCCTATCGGTCTTTCTGTGTACCAGGGAGTTAATGACAATCGCGCTATCCTTTGATGTTCTCTGTCACGACATGGCCGTCGAACAGGTGGATGACGCGATGCGCGTATCCC
>JAGWBW010000380.1 GCA_021295695.1 Candidatus Latescibacterota bacterium | reverse complement strand
CCAACGGAGCCTCGACCATGGTATTGGGGTGGTAACTATACCCTTTATGAGGAGGCACCTTACGGATATGAATGGATAACCGACAAATATTTCCTTCATGGTCATTCCATCGCGCTATTTGGTCCGAGCTTTAAGAAGCTGTCGCCCCCGGTTGATGTTGAGGATGTGCGAAAAGCCTGCGTTCGAGATTTGTTTCAGGAATGGGCGCCGAAAAAATTTACTCCGGAGTATTTTAGGGATAGAATCTGTGTCGAATACTGCATACTGTGATTTGCTCCGTTGTTGGCTCGAAGAAGATGGCTGCATCATGGGTGCAGGAGAACTATGGAGAGAGATGGGGTAATTTGGTAGGGAATGCTCTGGCGTGGCAATACGGTGTTGAATTGGATGCGAGACAGGAAGCTATAGATTTTCTCAATTTCGCAATTTCGGAGGTTTCAAAAACAGGCGTATATAGACAGGTGGTCAATGACGCATAGTATATTGGAGAGGATGAAAATGGAAGTTGTTCAGGCTTTGAATTCTGATATACCCGCTATACTTGAGATCTGGAAAGAACTCATGGATTTTCACGTCCCGTTTGATTCGAGATATACTCTGGCTGATGGTGCAGAAGAAAGCATGGGTAAGAATCTGGAAAGACTGATCGCGGCTGAGGATGCCCTTGTGATTATGGCGGTTGAGAATACAAAGCCAATGGGCTTTGGAATAGCAAGAATTGACAAATATCCTCCCGTATTCGTCAAGCAAACCTGTGGCACTATTGAAGATTTGGCTGTTTCTTCTGGACACAGGCGAAGGGGAATTGGAGAGTTGGTGCTAAAAGAGATGTTGGATTGGTTTCAGTCTTGGGGTATAGACAGAGTTGAACTGCGAGTGGCTTCTATGAATACCGTTGGATATTCATTTACAGAGATCTTCCAGAAGTAGAATAATCGGGGAGCGCGTTATGATCTTGTCGGGAAAGATGATCCACGAGCGAATGGGGAAAGACATCATTATTGAGCCGTTTGATCCTGCCAGGCTCAATCCCAATAGCTATAACCTTTCACTTGCCAATGAACTCATGATATATGAGGATGGCGTTCTCGATATGAAAAAGAAAAATCGCACGCGATCTATTCAGATTTCGGATGATGGGTACGAGCTGCAACCCCAAACGCTCTATCTTGGCAGGACAGCAGAATTTACCAGGACGAATAATATCGACATTTGTCCCAATAGGTGAACTGGACGGGTTGGGTATCTCCGAAGCGGAGTTGGGATATGTTCGATATATCAAAAGTCGAGCGCATCAAGGATTACTTTTCGGATAAGACAAGGACATATTACAAGGTACAAACCGGTCCTTCTTCTATTGATTTGATCAATGAAGGAAAAATTTGAGAAATACACACACCGCCTGTGAGCGTTCTTCAACAGGAGAAACGTTAAGCGTCATTTTGAATACTTGAGAGGTCGGATGTCTATGATCAAAATTCACGAGGCCAATCGCCGGCTCTGGAACAATATGGCTGCGGATTGGGAGGAACGCCTGAATCGCGATGATCTTTGGCACAGGTGTCATAAAGAACCTGAATTGGCATTTGATGGCGGGACACTTGACACAATCCAAGAGATGGTGGGTACGCTTCGCGACAAGCAGGTGTGTGTAATTGGTAGCGGAGATAATATGGCAGCCTATGCACTTGCAGGCCTGGGTGCCAGGGTTACTTCAACGGACATCTCAGAGGAGCGATTGAAACTGGCAGCTGATCGTGCAGAAGTGCTCGGTGTGTCGATTGATTTTGTGCGTACCGATGCTGCCTGTCTGGAATCGCTGGTCGATTCGAGTTTTGATCTCGTATGTTCAACAAATGGCTTTTTTGTGTGGATCGCTGATCTCTCTGGGGTATTTTGCGAGGTTTCGAGAATCCTGAAGTCAGGTGGCGCATACATCTTTTACGACATTCATCCATTCATGCGTCCATGGAAAGATCAGGTAATGCCTCTTAAAATGGAGAAGCCTTATTGGGAAACCGGGCCATTTCAAGAGTCAACAGACGAATCGTATGTGTTTAACTGGACTCTGGCGGACTTGCTCAATCCGCTGGCACAAGCTGGATTGATAGTCAAGAAAGTTCTCGAAAGTCCGGCTCGAGATTCCGATTTTTGGCGGGGAAGCAATGATGCGTCCGAAACCGATGAATCGTTGCTGGATTGGAGGGCGAATCCTCGTGCGGGATTGCCGGTCTGGCTAACGGTCGCTGCATTGACTTCATGAGGCGTAAGATCGTATTGTCACTTCAAAATGAACACTCATAAATTTATTGATTATACATACTTAGAGATCAAGGACCTTATTGAGGCCGGGTGTTTGGCGATTGTACCCACAGGATGCACCGAGCAACAAGGTCCACATTTGCCAGTAG
>JAGWBW010000379.1:1647-2264 GCA_021295695.1 Candidatus Latescibacterota bacterium | reverse complement strand
CCCAGAGAACCGCCTGTATTGAGATTGCGGTCAAACCGGGGGAAATTGGAAGAAGATATTTCAAGGCGGATGCGGTGGCCCTTTTTAAATACGTTTCCGGTTACGCCGAGGTCAATTTCATAGGCATAGACGTTGCCGGGGTTGAGCAGGGTAGGGTTGGTGAGGCTTTCCCGAAAGCGCGCACGCAGGATGCCGTCACAGAGGTTCATAGCATATCCAGTAGGCGATACATCGACAAGTTTGGCGGTCCAGTCGGTGTCTGTGCAGTCGGTGGCGGCATAGATAACGGCTTTGATGGGCCCTGTAACTTCCAGAGCTGTTTCGAGAGGGGCGCTGGTGTAACAGAGCACGTCGCTGCGCATCTCTACGGGACGCTGGTCATAGGGTCCCCACGGTACGATGTGGGGTGAGCAACAGTTGTTGCCGCCCATCGTCGGGGTGGGGTAGCGCGGGTCATAAGTGTAGTGATCGGGCGATTCGTTCTCTGGCGATGCTGTGGTGAGCGCGCCGTTGCCGATTAGTGTGTTGGCACTGCCGTCTGAGTGCAGGTGCCATTTTTGCCATTGGGTTCTCGCAAGCGGCCATTCGCATTCGTCGCGCCACTGGTTGATGCCCAT
>JAGWBW010000379.1:0-1520 GCA_021295695.1 Candidatus Latescibacterota bacterium | reverse complement strand
GAATGCGGCCAGGGGCCGACGATGAGTTTGCTCTTTTTTGCTTCTTCGGTGCGACCGTGCAGGCGCAGGCCGTTGAAGTTGGTGAAGGTCTGTGCCGCGTACAAATCGTACCAGCCGCCCATGTTGAACGCGGGGACGGCGATTTCGCCCCATTTGGTTTCGTCATTGAATTGTTCCCAGTAGTCGTCGTAAGCGGCGTGTTCGACCCAGTCTTTCCAGAAATCCAGGTTGCGGCCTGCCTGTTCGTCCATTTCGATGAGGGGCAGTGCGCGAAATGCTTCGGTCCAGTTGTGGAATTCAATGGTTTGCGCGGTGCGGGCATTGGTGCGCATGCCCCAGGTCATCATGACATTGAGTTGGAAAGCACCGCCGGGGTGGACGAGGCCTGAGTAATAGTCCGTGCATATAACGCGGGGTGTGATGCATTTGAGGTACTGGCTGCGATATGGCGCGCTACGCCACTGGACCGTGCCGCCATAGGAGCTGCCGGCCATGCCGATTTTGCCATTGCACCATTCTTGTTTGCCAATCCATTCCTGGGTATCATACCCATCTTCGCCTTCCCGAAAGGCGTAATATTCCCCTTCTGAGTCCCATCGTCCTCGGCAGTCTTGAATAACGCAGGCATAGCTGTTGTTGGCAAGCCGTCTGGCTTTTTCAACCATGTTGTCGGCATTGTTGCTATAAGGCGTTCGCATGAGCACGGTGGGGAATTTGCCGCGTGCTCGGGGCAGATAGATATCGGCAGAGAGATTGATACCATCTCGCATGGGCACTTTTACGTCTAATTGCATGTTGACGTCGTAGTTGGTCTGCATGAAAACCTCCGGTAGCGGAGAGAGCTTAAATGAGCACCGGTCCCCGTGTATCACACCAGTCCATTTTGATGCGATCCGTGTGACCCTCTGGATGGGTGATGCGCACGTTCCAGGTGTCGTCGTGACAGGTTATTCTGGAGGTGACGCCAGCGGTGGTGCCGTCTGTAAAGGGGACGAGGGCATAGCCTGTTCGGAAGGGTAGTGTTGCGCGTTTTTTATAAATGGCGACCGGTGCGGGCACATCCTGACCGCCGATGGCGAGCCAGCCCTGTACGGGATCGTTTTGTCCGCAGATAAGCCGGGGCGTCATGTTGATGAGCGGAAGGATTTCGAGGTTGGGTGGGGTCATGCGCCCGGTGCGCACGGCTCTGGTATCGGGGTCAATCAGGACGCGATAGGGCATGAAGTGAAAGAACGCTTCGTAGGTGTGTTGTCCCTCGCCGGTGAGTTCGTCGAAGATGAGAAAATAATTGGGTTTGATAAACATGGCGGCACGGCGGTGGGCAATATCTGCATCCAGTCCGGCATAACCCGCATCATAAGTGGCGATGGCATTAAACCGATAGCCATCGTCTTCGCTCATGCCTTCGGTTCGGCGCCCCGAGGTGAGCGTGCAGTATATCTGGTCATCTACATTGTGCGGGAGGAAAATTTCGGCGCGAATTTCGTTGGCGAGGTTCCAATCTCCAATTTCCATGGAGA
>JAGWBW010000378.1:723-2246 GCA_021295695.1 Candidatus Latescibacterota bacterium | reverse complement strand
TGCTTCGGCTACGCTCAGCATGACAAAACGCCGGACATGCGTAACATCAGGTATTAATTTTAAAACAGCTTCTAAGGAATAGGGTCGCCCTGTTCAGTAGTGTGTTGGGCGTATTGTTCGCGCAGGTGGTTGGTGATGGGGCCGGGTTTGCCGTTGCCGATGGTGCGGCCATCTGCTTCGAGGATAGGCGAGAGTTCGCCCATGGTGCCTGTGGTGAAGCCTTCGTCTGCGGTATAGACTTCGGTAAGCGATAGGTTGCGTTCGGTCACTTTGATGTCCAGGTCGCGCGCGAGATCAATTACAACACCTCTTGTAATGCCGGGTAGGCAGGAATCCGCGTGGGGCGTGATAAGCGCCCCTTTTTTTATGATGAAGATATTGGTGGCATTGGTTTCGGATACGTATCCGAAAATGTCGAGCATGATCGCGTCATCAACACCTGCGACATTGGCTTCGATTTTGGCGAGGATGTTGTTAATCAAATTGTTGTGGTGGATTTTGGAGTCGATGCACATGGGTGGATTGCGGCGAACCGAGGCGGTGATCAGGCGGATGCCTTCAGAGGAATAAACAGGGGGTTTCCACTCTGGTAGCACAATGAGGCAGGAGCCGTATTGATTAAAGTGCGGACTCATGCCCGATGAGGTCTTTTCCCCACGGGTGAGCGTGAGCCGGATATGTACTTCGTCGCGCATGTTATTGGCTTTGAGGGTTTCAAAGATGGCGGTTTTGATCGCTTTACGAGAGGGGATATCCGCAAAAGCCATTGCTTTGGCAGAGTCGAAGAGGCGGTCGAGGTGCGCGTCGAGTTGGAAGATTTTGCCATTGTACACGCGCAAGCCCTCCCATACGGCATCGCCGCCCTGAACCGAGCTGTCAAAGACGGATATTTTGGCGTCTTCGCGCGGGAGCAGTTCACCGCCGACATAGATGAGGATGTTTTCGTTTCGAGGGTCGGGTAATTGGATAGACACGGGTACTCCGTTACTCAGCTTTGATGGCATGTGCATAAAGCTGGTCGTAATAGGGTTGACATTTTTCGAGGAGTGGGCGCAAGCGATCGGGAAAGGGTTCGGTTTTGGGGCGATAGGGTTGAAAACCGGTGGATTTGTGGACGTTGTGGTACCAGTGTTTCGCCCATATTCCGTCTTCGGGGCGAGGTCCGGCTTGCCACGTGAGCATTGCGGGGTCAAAGGGTATGTTCAGGGCGTCGCAGAGTTTTGTGAGGACATGCCGTGGATTTTTGAGGAGTTCACGAGAATCGAGTACGGGAAATTTCTGACCTATGGCGTGAAACTCGTCCAGAAGTTGGGCTTGCATTTTGTAGCCTGTGTCGCGCAAGGTGGGGATTTTGAGTTGGTTGATGAGTGAGGGTAGCATGTCAACGGGGTCGCGCGTGAGCAGGACATTGTGGGTGTGTTCAAAAAAGTCGCGGCTGATTTCGACGAGGTGATGGGCCATCTGTTTCATAAAGAGCACGGGGCGATCACAGGGTCCGAGGATGACGTTGCGAATGACGTTTT
>JAGWBW010000378.1:0-402 GCA_021295695.1 Candidatus Latescibacterota bacterium | reverse complement strand
ACAGAGAAATTGGAGGAATTCGCTATGGGTTTGACCGAAGAGGAGAGATTTAGATTTGATTTGACGGGGTTTATGGTTCGACCGGCGATTTTATCGGCAGATGAAGTGGCGGCGATTGTGGATCAGATTGATCGGATTAAGCACAATCCCGAATCTTTGCCCCCCGAACATCGCGCAGTACCAGGTGGACCGGCGAGTGTGTTGATTGATCATCCGAAGGTGATTGATGTTTTGCACGAGATTATCGGGCCTGAGATTCGGCTGGAGGCAGCCGGGTGTGTTTGGAGAAAGAAGGGGCAATCACATGGCGCATTGCACGGGGGGGCGCGGGGGCAGATAGATCCGATTTTTGGGTATCGGGTTCAAAATGGGCGCATCCATGCGGGGATGGTTCGGGTGATT
>JAGWBW010000098.1:12053-14451 GCA_021295695.1 Candidatus Latescibacterota bacterium | reverse complement strand
TCTTACGTACTCAAAGCCATTGGCGTTAGCAATGACATGGCGCAGTGCAGCATTCGCTTTGGCATTGGCCGATTCAATACCGAAGAAGAAATTGACTATGTTGCAAAGCGCGTAATTCAAGAAGTCAACCGTCTTCGCGAAATCTCGCCGAACTATTAAATTCATCCTGGAGCCACCATGCCAACACCAGACCGACCCCAACGCCCCGAAATCTTACCCGAAGTCAAAAAAATCGTCGCAGTATCCAGCGGCAAAGGCGGCGTGGGCAAAACAACGGTTAGCGTGAACCTCGCGGTCTCGCTTGCCAAACAGGGCGCAGCGGTTGGCTTGCTCGACGCGGATATTTACGGTCCTAATGTGCCGATCATGATGGGCAGCATGGCGCAACCCAAAGCAATAGGCCAAAAAATACTGCCCCTTGAAAATCACAATGTCAAATTCATGTCTCTCGGCCTCATCGCCGGAGAAAATGCCCCCATTATATGGCGCGGGCCCATCGTGGGCAGAATGATACAGCAATTCATGGTTGACGTAATATGGGGCGCGCTCGACTACCTCGTCGTCGATCTACCCCCCGGCACGGGCGATGCACAACTCACCCTTGCCCAAACCGTGCCACTCAGCGGTGCGGTCATTGTCACCACCCCGCAAAATGTCGCGTTGGAAGACGTACATCGCGGCATTGAAATGTTTCGCAAAGTCGAAGTCCCCATCCTCGGCGTTGTCGAAAACATGAGCTATTTCCTGTGTCCGTGTTGCGGAGACCGCACACCCCTCTTTGGCGAAGGCGGGGGGCAACACATCGCCGATGCATTTGGCCTGCCCCTACTCGGACAAGTTCCCATTCAGCCCAATATTCGCGAAGGCGGCGACACGGGTGCGCCCATCGCAACAGGTGAAAACCACGCTTTCGCCGAAATCGCCACGCGCATTACCGACGCACTAGAAAAACGGGAAAGCGACCTGCCCGAAATTACAATAGTCTAACTTTTCGGGCTTGCGGATGGAAAAAAATATCTTACATTAAAACCCCTGTGACTATTCACAACCAAACACCAACCCGAAAGGGACGCCATGAGTGCAACTTATGAAACGCTCGTCACACGGGCAGAAGCCAACACCACGGGGCTTTCTCCAGGACGCGCACAGGAGAAAATCCACGCAAATGGCACGCTGCTCATAGACGTGCGCGAGCGCGAAAATTATATTGAAGGATATATCCCCGGCGCAGAAAATGTGCCGCGTGGCTTTCTCGAACTCCGCATAGAAAGCATGGACAATGACCGCGATCGCGCAATCATTGTCTATGGTGCTCAGGGCCAGGGGGCATTAGCCGCACAGGCTCTTCAAGACATGGGCTATTCCGATGTTGCGTACATCCAGGGCGACATCGAGGCGTGGAAAAACGCCGGCCTCGTCATTGACCGCGACCGCGCGCTCGACAAAGCCGAAGTACAACGCTACTCCCGTCACCTCCTCATCCCCGAAGTGGGAGAACGAGGACAGGGCAAACTCCTCGACGCCAAAGTTCTACTCATCGGCGCGGGCGGATTGGGCAGCCCAACCGGACTTTATCTCGCCGCAACTGGCATTGGAAGATTGGGAATCGTCGATGCCGATATCGTCGATGTCACCAACTTGCAACGCCAGATACTACACGGCACATCTGACCTCGGTCGTCTCAAAGCCATCTCGGCTTACGAAACCCTCAAAGAAATCAATCCCGGCTGTGATGTGGTGCCACACACCGACTACCTCACATCCGACAACATCATGGACATCCTCCCCCAATACGATATTATCGTCAACGGATGCGACAACTTTCCAACGCGCTATCTGGTCAACGATGCGTGTGTCTTCTTAAAAAAACCCATCGTGGATGGCAGCATTTTCCGCTTTGAAGGTCAGGTCACGGTGTACACGTGCGACAGCGAGGGGCCTTGCTACCGCTGCCTCTACCCCGCGCCACCGCCGGCAGACCTGGCACCGTCGTGAGACGAAGCAGGTGTGCTGGGTGTATTACCCGGCACAATTGGCCTCGTGCAGGCCACAGAAGTAGTCAAACTCATACTCGGTCAGGGGGATCCACTCATCGGTCGCTTGCTGATGTACGACGCCCTGCAAATGAACTTCAACACATTCAAAATTCGCCGCGACAAAAATTGCCCTGTATGCGGCGACAACCCGACCATCACCGAACTCATGGACTATCAGGCATTCTGCTCCATGGATCACAGCGACGCGGCGGATTAACTGCCACAGCGCAAAAACACAAAGGGGTGAAACCATCAATCGGTTTCACCCCTTTTTTATTCCTCTTTACGTCATGTGTGACTTCAAGATCAAAGGTCAAATGAGCACTGTCATTCTGAGCGGAGCGCAGCGGAGTCGAAGGAGC
>JAGWBW010000098.1:1037-12024 GCA_021295695.1 Candidatus Latescibacterota bacterium | reverse complement strand
AGATGCTTCGTCAGCCTATCGGCTTCCTCAGCATGACAGGGTGTATAGCGTATTTATTTTTAAAGTCACACATCGCGTTCCTCTTTGTAAATTCACCTCTGATAATGCGCCCTGTCTTTATCCTCCACAATACGATCATCTACAGGCACCTCGAGGCGATCTGCCCATTCGCGAAGTTGCTCGTTAATCGGATCGGGTATTTCAATACCATGTGCGAGGCGGTGCCTGCGATTGCGGTACTCAAAATCCCCGGGAACCAGAACTTCATCTACCCCATCGGCGGGTTCGGTCGTCTTCATCGCGTCTAAAAATGCGCGAATATCCTGTTGATAACTGTCCAGGTCTGTAAATGTACTGATATCTATAACCTGCATAAACGCGCCCCCAGAACGCTGGCCCTCCCTTTGGGCACCCGAAAGCTGCCCCATCAAACAGACCATCAGCGAAAGCGCGTAGCCCTTGTGCTCTCCAAAAGTACGTAAAAATCCGCCATCGTAAAAATCCAGAGGATTGGTTGATGGTTTATTATTCTTATCCACAATAAAATTATCGGGAATCGGCGCATTTTTGCTTCTCGCGACCTGGAGCTTGCCCTCGGCGACCATAGAAGTGGCAAAATCGATTACAAAAGGCGCCTCATCGCCCGTGGGAACACCCACCGCAATGGGGTTGGTGCCCAAACTCCCTTTCTTCCCTCCAAAAGGCAGAACTTTCATCGTATTGGGCGAACCCCCACCAACCATACAAATACCGATAAAACCCCCGCGCGCGGCAATCTCGACATATTCTCCCAGACGCCCAATATGTGCAACCCGCGTGAACGAAACCGAACAAATTTCAGAAGTTCGCGCTTTTTCCATCGCCTGGTGGACCGCGCGATAAGCCGTAAGATGCCCCACCCCCCGGTTGCCATCCAGAACCAGTGTGGTAGCCGATTCTCGCACCGTAGTCGGTTCAGCCGCGGGATTCATCCCCCCCTCGGTGATATGAGTGAGATACGAAGGGATGCGGAGAACACCGTGAGAATCGTGACCAGCGAGATTGGCATTCACCAGAATCTTCGCGACAATGCCTGCAATATCAGGTGTCGCACCAGATGCTTCAAACAAACATCTCGCGAGCGCGTGAAGATGTGTGGGTTGGTAAATGTGTACTTGCATATAAATCTCCTAAAGCCCTGCGGCGAAAAATTCTTCGAACACCTCATCGGAAACCGTTGCACACGCCGCGCGCACATTGGCCTCGAGTTGCTCCTTATTCAGACTACCGAGCGGATTGCCGTGAATGCGAGACTCACGGATAGAAAATTGCAAAGTCAGATCGAGCAAATTGTGCCCGCGTTCCTCGCACCACAAACGCATATTCTCTGCGCGCTCGTGATCTTCTCGCCAGCGATCGCGGGGCACAAAATTTTCCACCGGCACACCCGTGAGAAAACCGCGCATAATCGACCAGCCATTCATCACGCCCAAATCGCGCTCCGCCGCAGCGGGCAAAATATCTTCGCTAATAGTTTGATGCAAAAGATTGTGATCCCCAAAACACAGAAAACAATCCGTGCGCCCCGATTCGATCTGCGCCAGATGAAAATCGTGGGGACGCATCCCGTATCCAATAAAATTGACCCACCCCCGCTCTCGCGCCTTTTCCAATCCCTCGAGTGTACCACCCGTAGCCAGCGTAGCCTCGATACGCCACGGATCGTGAATAAAAAGCACATCGAAATGATCAATCCCCAAAATCTCAAGCTGATCCTCTATATCGGCAAGCGCGTGCGCAGTTGAATAATCGGGGTCTCCGTCTCCATATCCCCCCCACTTCGCGGCACTGTGGCAACAAACACGCCCACTAATAATGATTTCATCGCGCTCGACAACGCCCTGTTTAATCGCAAGCCCCAATTTTCGCAGAGAATCGCCATAACACCGCGCACAATCGAAGTGATTGACCCCAATATCCACGGCAAACCGAATGAGATCTGCGGCCTCGTCATCGGTAACAGGACCAAAATTGTTGCCGAACCCCTGCGTACCAAAGGGAATAACGGGAATGGAAAGTTCAGTTTTGCCCCAGCGACGGCTTTTTCAATCATGTCAAAGAGTCTCCATTATCCAGTGCATATTCCTTCAGCGTATCCATATCGACAAACTCGAGCGTGGAAACATGCGTACCCGAAAGATAAACGGGAGGTGCAAAACCCGCGTTGAGAGCTTCAACCCAACGCTGGACGCACAAACACCAGCGATCACCCGGCACAAGACCGGGAAAGCGCAATTCGGGCACAGGCGTACTCAGGTCATTGCCCGCAGACCGGGAAAAAGACAAAAATTCTTCGGTCATCTCTGCACAGAGAATATGCAACCCCAGATCGCCCGGACCCGTGCGACAACATCCATCTCGAAAAAAACCCGTCATAGGATCGGTACAACAATCCTCGATATCTTCGCCCAAAACATTTTTACCGCGATTCATTTTTTACTCCAGAGATTAATTAATGTTACGCAGGTCTCGCGATTTTGTCATGCTGAGGAAGCCATCAGGCTGACGAAGCATCTTTTACCCCTGAAGGTAATTGGTGGTAGAAGATTCTTCGACTCCGCTACGCTCCGCTCAGAATGACAGGCGCAGGATATTGTTCATCTGCGTAAAGTCAGGTCAATTCGTATAAGGCACAGTACCGCTCTCATTCACAGTATATCCCCACTGCCGAATATAGTCCGCGCCCGGGAGAAATTCATCGCCTCGCGCATCGAGGCGGCGTTGGAGATAGGCATCCAACTCGCGGCGCAAATCCGCGTATTCGGGATCGTCAACGAGATTGCTCAACTGAAAGGGATCGGCCTCGTTATCATAGAGCAACCACGGCCCGTTGAGCGAGCGAACATAAGTGTATTGTCCCGTCCGCAAACCGCGATATTCGCGCGCGCCCCTATCGCGCGTCCACTGCCCAAAAGGCTGCGGACATTGTAAAAGCGCGGCACCATCAGAGGGATTCTCACCCCCCCTGAGATAAGCAGAAAAATCCACCCCCTCAACCGTATCGGGAACATCAATCCCGCAAAGCCCCAAAAGCGTAGGCATAATATCCGGTATATCAATAGGATCAGGGACCTCGCGGCCCTCCGTTCCAAATTGCGCCGGCCATCGCAACAAAAAGGGAATGCGGATAGACTCTTCCCACGGCTGTTGCTTTTTCGCACTCCCCTGTGAGCCGAGCATATCGCCGTGATCCGAAAAAAAGAGCAAAAGCGTATCATCGGCTATCCCCTTATCGTCCAGCGTCTGGAGCAAATCGCCCATACAATCGTCCAGCGCCGTACAATGCGCGTAATAGCCCGCAATCCATTCTCGGGCATTCTCTTCGGATTCCGGTGGCACATTCTCGCGCAAAGGCACATCCTCGGGACGATACATAGCGCGGTATTTCTCAGGCGCAGTCTCATAAGGCGCGTGCGGTGGTCCCCAGGACAATACGAGCAAAAAGGGATTATCCGAATCGTGATTCTGAATATACTCTTGCACATCGCGCGTCTGCGCAATCGCGTCGTACCCCTCCCATGTGAGCTTCTCATCGGAGTCATTCGCATAATAAAAAGAATTATTGTAATTGTGCGTACACTCCAGCACCTTCCAATAATCAAACCCCTGC
This sequence comes from Candidatus Latescibacterota bacterium, assembly GCA_021295695.1. GTDB lineage: Bacteria > Latescibacterota > UBA2968 > UBA2968 > UBA2968 > VXRD01. The sequence continues at coordinate 8,375 of JAGWBW010000098.1, read as the reverse complement.
CGATTTTCGGGAGGGATATAATTAGATCGCCCATTTGCATTGACATGCCATTTGCCCACATAAGCGGTATCGTATCCCGCACTCTTAAAAGCCTGTGCCAGACTAACAGCCCTATCGCTCAAATGCACATCATTGACAAAAACACCGTGCGTCAGCGGATATTGACCCGTCAGCAGAGACGCGCGCGCCGGACAACAAACCGAACAACCCGAAACCGCGTGTGTCGCATTGATACTTTGAGACGCGAAACGATCGATATTCGGCGTTTGCACACACGTATTGCCGGCATAACCAAACGCCTGTGCGCGCCACTGGTCGCCAAAAATGAGAATGACATTGGGAGAATCGCTCATAAAAAATCCTTTCCATCTAAAATGTGAGCCCGCAACAAACTGAAACTATATTATGAACCAACACGCCCCTTGTCAATGTATCTGACAAGGGGCTGGCATAGGCACTGTGAGAATCACTATGAAAAAGTGGCGAAATGCGCCTCGCATTACAAGAAGCGCAGCGATTAAATGCCGACGGCAAGACCGTATTGGTCGATGTGCATTCCCGTATGGAGGGCAAACAGTCGCGGTTTTAGTCCCAGTCGAAAATATTAGCAGTAAAAACCAAAAAACCACGCCAAAAGAATGTGGTTTTTTGGTGATAGAAATGCAACTTATAGAGTTTATATATGGGTGCAAGTTTACGTTGAGACTCGTTAAAATTTTTATCTCCCATTTTTCAGTCAACGGGAGGTTCTTCAGCGAGTTTTTTTAGTTTTTCTTTTAGCTTTTAGTACCGACTTCAGAGTTGGGACAAAGTACCTTGTATGAGGCCAATGCCACGCGGGGCAAAAAACAGATATTCGAGTTATTTGCTCAACTATCCAAGACCCTTATCCATATCCATATTTACGTCGTATGCCGCCTCCTGATTGTTTGCTACCAGCATAAAGGATCTTGACCAACAGGCAATTTTCTAACCAGAAATTATTGATCTAAGGTTAAAAAACAGCCTTCTGTCTTAATAGACACAGAAGGCTGTTTGTGGCTCGAAGGTCTAAATATTATCTTTTTTATCTTTCTCTGATCTTTTGTGCCGATTGAGCAGCGACATTTCTATTTACTCGTTTGTTCCGGACCATTACGGTGTCCTGATTTGCAATTTGATCAAGGAGGGGAAGTGTCGAGGAATCCCCAAATATGCCCAGTGCATATAAGTAAGGCATCTTTAACGACTCATTCAGTCGCGATACGAGGCGGTCCCTGACAAAAGATATATCGCTGGAAGAAAATAATCCTGGGTTGAGGCTGTGCATTTTTTTTAGAGTATATGCCGCACCGTGTCTCTTCTGAGAATCATCACTGTTCAGAAATCCAGCAATTTCCCGAACAATGCCCCTATCCATTTTGGATAAACCTAATGCCACACTACTGCCGGTATTTAAACATTTTAGAAGAACTCCCTTAGCACGTCTATCTCCAATATTCGCTAAAAGGTTGATAAGACTTAGCATGAATTCACCCTCCCCTTCTGATTCCATACTTCCAGCTTCCAATATCTCCTCTAATCTGTATATCAGTTGAGGCACTGCAGCTACAACAGCCTGATTGCCTCTCCTACGATTTAGGACTTGAAGGCGGGCAACAACCTTACTCGCAGAAGTAATATCTCCATATCTTATTATTTGACCCTCTATTTCCGTATAATCGGATATAGAAATATGATGGCTTGATTTCTCTATTTGCGCTTCAATATTATAAGGATTAAATAGAGTAACAAACCCTATAATAAAACACCATGTTACGATTTTATGTTTTGTAATTTTCAAAACCTTTCGATTAACTTGGGTAATCACAATAACCTCCTCGTTCTATATGCAAATGATCGTCATAACTTACAACATCAATATTATAACCTGAGAAGTCAGATATATAATTAATTGCCCATAGAAGATCATCAACCTGACCAACATCCATATCTTCCCAATGAACTCCACCTACAGCAACAAGATCACTAGCTCCTCCATACTGATGAATACTATTCCTCGCTCCACCTACCGAGTCATTCTTCTCAGGATTCCTATAAGCACTACTTAAAGTTATAGAATCACCCAAAAAACTTCGCAAATGATCCATAAAATCCCAATATTCTTCATCAGCTATAAACTCTTCGTATTCTCCACTATTGAGTTCTGAGTCATTGAAATAATCCAATTCGTCTTCATAAGTATCTACAAAGTCTGACTCTTCTGGTTCTTTTATCTCCTCATCTGTATATTCTTGAATGATATCCTCAGTCTGAGAATATAAGAAAGGCAGATTAACAAAACCTGTTAAGAGTATTGACAGTAAAAGTGTAAAAATCTTTTTACGCATTTTTACTCCTCCGGAGAAAGTTGGACATTCTTAATTGCTAAGGTGATGTGTCAATTGATACCTTTGTAGATCAGATAAGATTCAAACATCTTCTCAAAAACGCCTTTGCTATGAAGAAGATGAACTAACTTAGGAAGAAATGTATCAACTTCGCTTTCTCTTGTCTGATCATAAATTACAGCTAGACGATGATAGTCTTGAGAAATGATAAGAGAATTAACCTCTTTAATTCGTTCCCAGAGAATATCGCCTTCTGGCAGATCGCTCAAAACAGATCGTGCATAGTGAGAGTAACGTCCCTGTTGACCTGACTCTGACAGTATTGCATTTAATTCAGCTCTAACTTGAGGATAGTTCCCAAAAGACCTCCACAACTGCGCCAGCTTATACCTCGCTGTAATTCCACTTTGGCTACCTTTGTATCTTTCTACAATCTCTTGCAGTTCAGAAATTATCAGGAAAGGGTCTTTGTTTAGATGATACCCATAGCTAACACTAGTTCTCACAACGTCCGCACCGAAGTTTGTATTAGGAAATTTAGAAACCAGCATAGACGATTCTGCAAGAAACTCCTGTCTCAATCTATCTGCTTCCATCATGTTGTCGTCCATTCCATGCAGTTTGACTAAGGATTTGGTTATGGATGTATGCATACGCTCTGATATGTTTCTAGAATCTTTTTTAATCGATGCAAACAGACTAATAGCATCCTTGTATTTCCTTTCTTTAGTCAGTTCCTGGGCAATGGTAGATTTGATTATGATAGACTTATCCTTTGCCCAAGATTCTACTTGGCTATTCAAAGTACCAATTTTGATATGTTCAATACGCTCAAGTGCCTTTTGGTGTTTTCCCTGTTTGACAAGCACAGACGCAAGAGCATTCTCTATCCATATTTTTTCAGGATCGCTATATGTGTTGTTTGACATTTCGATCAAAACGTTTTGTGCTGAGTCATAATCTTCATCTTTAATACTTCGAATGACTTGGATGTAACCGAACTGCTTGTCTGTCAATCTAATTTTAATGCCATCTTCGGTTTGGTTGACTTCGGCCAAATAAGGATGTAATCCAATTTCGCTCTCTTGATCAAACTCAATATCAAGCGTGTAAGCCTGACCGACTATTTTATCATAACTGTCCATTTGTTGAGGATATGCGATATTCAAAACTACTTGATTGACCTCTGTCAAGACATCTAACATTTCCTTTGGAATCCGAACTTCTAAGACGGACCTATCACTGTCAGTTTTTAGCTGTACTTCAAATCCCAAAACACCTAACATATCAGGAGAAGTGAGAATGAAATCATTTAGAGAAATTTGTGCAGTTACACTTGTCTCGCCACTCTCATTTTTGACAGAGATCAATAGATTTGATTTCTTTTGCGACTCTTCTGAAGATTTAAATTCTAAGTAGAGAGGTTTATCTCCGATACTGATTGTCATTGGGTGCTGCAAAGTTACTCCTATATACAACTGTGCATCAGTATCGACTATCTGCAAATTTATCGGATTAAACTGTGAGTCACTCTTCTGAGGCAGAAGAATTTTCGCATCCAAATTTCTCCACTCAGATAGATCTCCATCGACAGATAAAGATCTGATCTGCTGGATTCTTCGAGCAGAGTCCATCTGCCCTTTTACTACTGTCCAACTACCTAGCATTATGAGACCAAGAAATAGATAGATTGTAAGTTCTCGTTTCTTCATATCTTACTCCTTAAGATTAACATTACTATACAAAGTGTCAGTCAAGTTACTTTAAGAGCATCATTTTTTTGAAAGTCTGAAAATTGCCCGATACCAGTCTGTATATATAAGGTCCGCTGGCAACCTGCCTTCCTCCGGCATCTTTGCCATCCCATCGGACTTCATAAGTACCCTGATTTTGTGACTCATTATTGACCAGCAAACGGATCAGTTGTCCATCAAGGCTGTAAATCGCTAAGGTCGTTCTCTGCTGTAATGCATGACCCAAGTGGTATCGAATGACTGTATCAGGATTAAACGGGTTCGGGACATTTTGGAGCAATACTGTCTCTGTTGGTAGAGGCTCGCTAAATCTCATCCCAAGACGCACCTGCCAAGTTCTTCCTATATCGTCCGTTAAGACAAATGGCAATTCTGCTTCAGAATCTTTGGGTGGATTTATGATGGTAATTGGAAAAGCAACATTGTTTGTCATTCCTTCATAAATTGAGATTATCTGCTCTTGTACAACCATCCAACCAGGCAGATGATTTTTATCTACTGTAACAGTTAAATTAGTGACCGGAGTTGAAGTATTGTTCTCTATGGTAAGAAGTATTTTATTCATACCATTTTGCACAACCACAGTAGGTAATTCCGTTGCTCTGACATTTATTGAAAATGCAATAAGAACAAATAGAATGAGAAATCGTATCATAGCTCTTTCCCCTCCTGATTAAATAATGATTGTTGACAAGACATCGTACCTATCTTAAAACATCAGGTCCTCAACCAAAGGAGCCTGCTTTTCAGAACACTGCGTAGAATTAATACAATTATCCTTATACTTTCAATCTCAAAAGTTTGTCCTAACCTGCAAAATTTGTCCCAGTCGCTACTTTTTTGCGATACATTTTAATACCTTCTATTCCATTTCTCGATTTTATAAGATTCATCTCTCAGGAATTTTGGTCAAGTCCAAAAAGTTCTGTAAAAAGGTAGCCCCGTGATATAGGGGTCAGAGATTCTATTTTAAGTATGTCATGTCCAGATAGCATCTGCCAGTGATCCACTCTTCAGACCACTCCATACACAACGCGCCGATGAGATGTTCACAAGCCTTAAATACTCCACCAAAGGGATGCTGTTGCCGAATTGGTCGAGAGGAAGTCTGAGGTTGAAAAAACGGCTGTTTGTGGCCTGAATTCAGGCTCTTTAAGCCCTATGTTTAGTTGCACCGGGGCAGAATTCGGAATTCGGCAACAGCATCCAAAGGGGGGCAACTTTAGCACACTCTAAAACCGCACCAACCCAGCACTCACAAAAAATCCCGGCGCATCCAGCCGCTTTGTGAAATCCAACCGAAACCAATCAAACAGCCCGTTAATCGACACACCCAGTTCGTGGTGAAATCCGTCTATATATTGCGGCGCGTAATCCAATAACGTGCGATCCCCAAACCACGTGCGCCCGTGCCCGCCGTGAACAATCAAACCAATATTGCGCTCTGCAGCCCATCGCAAGCCAATCAACTCAAACGGAACCGTGCGAAAATTGTGTTCCCAGAACATCCCCAGCACCTTCTCCCCCTCATAAGGGCGATCCACAAGCGTGCGAAATGCCCCAAATGTCGATAACCCGTCCAGCAACCCGGCATCCAAAATCTCAAAACGCTGCCTGGGCAGCGTCCCCACAAACGCACTACCGACAACGCGCACATCAAGCACATTGGGCAACAAACGCCGCTTAAACAGCGTCTTGATCCGCCAATCCAACAGCACCCGAAACTGCGTAAAATCAAAATCACTACCGAACCCCGAGCGGCTGTGTTCAACCTCCAACGCGATTTTTCGCTGCCTGAAAATAAACACGAGTTCCGAATTTCTACCCTCGATATCCGCGCGCAAAAACACAGAACGCAAATTACCCGGATCAATCTCCGGATTGGGCCTTTGCACATCAATATCCCCACTCAAATGCCAATCCGTCGTCTTCTCCACCGACCTGTGTTGCGCAACATTAATCCCACCCCTCAACCGCACACCCGGCCTTCGCGGACGACCAAACCCATAGCCCGCTGTTCCCCTTACCCCCTCGCGCCAGAAAAAATCAAAATAATCTTCTAAGCCTTCAATCTGCTGAAAACTGGCCTTGAATCGACTATATAATCTCGACCGATAGCGCGTATCTGTCCCGCGAAATCCCTCAAGCGAAACAAATCCCTTTTTGTCCGTCCCCCAGCGCACCGTAGCCTTGCCGTCAAAAGACCATCGTTCCAAACCAAAATTATACGCGCCTCCACCTGCAAAAGCCGCTCGGCTTTGACTCGACCCCGAAGAAATTTTTAAACCCAAATGCCCGCCATCCACGCGATTGAACCACACCTCGGGCTTGAGCCGAAAAGGCAACTTGCGTCCCTTCTTCCCATTCTCTTCATTCTTCTTTTCCTGGTCATCTTTTATAAAACGCGCCAAAAACCCCTTCGGCTCATACGCTTTATCCAGCGTCATCGTACTGTCAATCCGCGCATAAGCCTCTTGCTCGATATCATCCAATGGCACGGCAAGTCCTGTTTGAGCCAACAAACTATCCTGTTCCACACGCGCAGAATCGACCACCACAATGCGATCCTGCTCATAAAGCGAATCGGGCAATGCGACATTTACCTCATACCCCGTCAACCGAGAAACGCGTTGTCTCTTAAAAGGCGGAAATTGCAAACCAACCATCCCAACCTCGACATTCAGATCCGACTGATAGCCCACCGGCAAATAGTAAGCACCGCCGAAATTGCTAAACTGCTGGCGCATAGTAATGGTAAATTCGCGAACAGGCGGTGGAAACAAAAACGCCCGATTTGGCGTCAATTCCACCTCCACGAGCGCGTACACACTATCGAGCACAGCCACGCGACCATTAAAAGCCGTCTTGAGACTGTGTTTGGGTTTCACATCAATATCGTAAATAATGCGATCATCCATTTTGCGACGACCTGTAAGCACAAAATCATAGTGCCTTAGAGCATCGGGATGCGTAACACCGATCAAACGATGACCGACAAGTACTGTCTCATCATCGTACAAATTCACACCTGCAGCCGCGGGCAAAGCAAAATCCAAATCCAAATTCTCTGTCTCGCGTTTATCCTTAACGACCTCCCGCCATCCCTTTTTTTTGTCCCAAAAACCATCGGACAAGCTCTCGACAATCGCGACAATCTCGGTATCCTTGTGCAAAACAAACCGCGAATACGCCTCAACGCGAAACGTCTCCAGACT
>JAGWBW010000098.1:0-787 GCA_021295695.1 Candidatus Latescibacterota bacterium | reverse complement strand
GTTGACGCATCGGTCACAGTGCCCTGAATCACCTTTGCCTGCACCTGCGCGGTCAATAAAAGAACGGCAAATAGCCATATCCAGCGCGTTGTCATAGTCTGTTTTTTCATTTCTCGATAACCACAGCGTATTTCATCGCTATTCTCCTCTCTTGAGCCCAGCCTGTTTCAGAACCAGTCGCCCAACCCCCAGTCTTCATATTGACTGGTCATGGCAAATAGGCTATTTTTAGATGTGGATTAAAAAAACGAGCAAAACCGGAGAGACAAAATGGACAAAGTTTTTATCTATTGGGACGACTCCAACATTTTCATCAGTGCTCAACAAGTTGCCATTGAGAGGGAAGGCGAAGCTGTGCGTTCTCGCGTGCGTATTCACTTCCGGAATCTGCTGGAACTAGCGCGTGCTGGACGAAAAATTGAGCATGCTGTAGCCGTTGGCTCTATCCCACCAGAACTACGGCACGTCTGGAATCGTTTGGAGAACGAAGGCGTTACCATCAAGCTATTGGAACGCGGTGCAATACAGGGGCGAGAACAGGGCGTGGACCAGGTTTTGCAAACCGAGATGCTACGCGATGGATTCGATTATAACGGCAATCCAGGTATTGTGGTCATGCTCACAGGAGACGGAGCCGGATTTGATGATGGCGTCGGCTTTCACGCTGACCTGGAGCGCATGCGACGCCGAGGTTGGCGTATTGAAGTTTTGTCGTGGCGGCATAGCTGCAATCGCCGGATGCGGGAATGGGCGGAGGAGAACGGCAAATTTATCGCATTGGATGATT
>JAGWBW010000097.1:9039-9686 GCA_021295695.1 Candidatus Latescibacterota bacterium | reverse complement strand
TGAGTGATCTCAAAAGGATAGATTGAGACCGGAATAATCCTGGTCCGTGTGCTCGCAATTTTTCCCCTTTCTCGATACGTCGGTGGAACGACCATTCGCGTTCAAAAGGTAATTTACCGATATCTTACCGTTTGTCTCATCGTCAATAAATTCAGCTAACTTCAACGCAATGCGGCGTTGGAGTCTAACATTTCCCACCTTTGCGCGATGCACTGTTGATTGTGGGACACCTGAACAACTTGTGACATACTCCAGCGTAAGCCAATCATTCTGCTCGAATAGCCAACGCAGTTCACCCGATATTTTTTGACTTGAATTTTCTTGCTGCACTTCTCCCCCCCTAAAAAAATGGAATAAAATGGAACAACAGTAACTTGCTTATTCGCGGGTTAAATTATATTATGAATTGCCGTTAAGCGATACTCAAGTACGGCAAAAAATTATTCACACACGATGTGGTCTATGTTGTGCTTTTGGGTCAAAGGGATCTGCCCGGCAGCCCACACACCCGTTCGGCTATTATTTTTTAACTTCTACATCAGCTTTATGCATACGTTGGTGTGTTAATCATAATAATTTCTTCTTAAAAAGTCAATTTTTGTTATATACCTCTCTATCCAATATCATCCATACTTATGGAAAACTCA
>JAGWBW010000097.1:0-8984 GCA_021295695.1 Candidatus Latescibacterota bacterium | reverse complement strand
GATCTGTTATTTGGTGAAGGATTAGGTGGGAACTCTATGGCACTGATGGAAGTGATCGTTGGCCTTGAAAAGGCTTTTGAGATAGAAATATCGGATGAAGAGTTGATCATGGATGTTTTTGAGACTGTAAATAGCATTGCTGAGTTCATCGAATCCAAAATATCCTGAATGAATACAAGAGGGACTGAAGTGTGACGAGAAGAAAGAGACTAATTTTTTATAACCAACATCTCGTAGGTGTGGGGCACCACTTTCGTAATCGACAAATTATTAGCGCGTTGGCTGATGAATACGAAGTCTATTTCATTGACGGCGGCAGGTCGGTGCCGGGAGCGACGCTACCCGCTTCGGTTCAAACACATCATCTGATCCCTGTCTTCAAAGACCTGACTTCCGGGTGCTTAACCTCGGAAACTGAATATGATATCCAGACAGTATTTAAATCGAGGAAACAAGCACTGATCAGCCTGATTGACCGTATTTGTCCCGATATTTTTATCATCGAATACTTCCCTTTTGCCCGTTGGGAACTCGCCAGTGAATTGCTCGCCGCCATCTGCAAAGCGCGATCTATTAACCTCAACATTCGCATTATATGTTCGCTACGCGATGTGCCAAGGCGCACACAAAATGCTGACCGGGTTTTTTCAATTTTGAATCACCACTTCAATGCGCTGTTAATACACGCAGACCCTCAATTGACCCGGCTGGAAGATCATTTTCCCTATACAAACAAGATTCACATACCGGTTCACTATACGGGGTATGTTGTAGAACCATTAAAAGACGTTGATAGTAGGTTCCAGAAACAGAACAGCGTGCTGGTCAGTGCGGGTGGTGGGGCCGATGGATATGATTTAATCAACCCCTGCATCAAAGCCTGGCAGCACCTGTATCAAAGAGGCATTGTGAAAGACCGAAAGATGGTCATTTTCACAGGTCCTTTCATGCCACAAGCGCAATACGCTACTCTGGAATCCATGTGCAATGGTGGTCCTTTTCAAATTGACCAGTTTACACCCCACTTTCTCCAATGGATGCAAATGGCTGATCTGTCCATCAGTCGGGCGGGATATAACACCTGTATGAATATCCTGGAAACCTGCACCAGAGCCATTCTGGTCCCTGGCTCGCTCGTCAGCGATCAGGAATTTCGCGCTCACCAACTGTCTAAATTGGGTCTGGCCGATACCATTTCACCGAAAAATCTGACGACCAATAAACTGGCGAAAGCCATTGTAAACGCGCTCTCAAGTGCGCCACCTGTTCACAACATTGCTCTGAACGGTGCAGCTACAACCCGTGATTTGATCAGAGCTATTTAGACAAACCATGAAGAAAACACTTCCCATCGCTACACCTCCGGTTATCGGCTATCTGCATCACGCCTATCCGCTCTCAATCCTCACTAATTGGACAGCATATCTTCCATGGTTCTACAGTAATTACATCCAGTTATACTGCCCTCAGAATCTTCAAAACCTGAGACGGCAGAGAACTATGAAATTCAATTTTTATCGCAGATCCGATAATCGTATCTCCTTTTCGCCCTACTTGAAGGTTCAACTTTTGGACAGAGACCTGATTTTCAACTCTCTCAAAGACATCGTACCGTTCATCATGGCCTGCATTGACAAAGGTTACTACGTTCAACCCACGGTCAATGAATATTTTTTACCCGACAGTGTTGCATATCAGCAAAAACATTTGGTTCACGAAACTCTCATATACGGCTACGACAAACAAACCTTCATCGGTATTGGTTACAATAAACAGGGCGATTATGCAACATACCATATCGCATTTTCCGAGTTAGAACAGGCGATTGTGCTGGCTGATCTGACGCATCATTATGATTCTGAGGGACTGCGAATATTCAAGTACGCCTCACATAAAAAATACAATTTTGATATACATCTGGTACAAGAACAACTCACCGATCTTCTCTATGCCCGCAATACATCCCAACGCTTTCGCATGCTTGCAAATCCTGATGATGGCGCGTATGGTCTGGCGACTTACGAGTGCCTGAAGCATTTTCTTGCGTCCTTTTTATATCCTCCATTCTCCTTTGATATTCGCCCTGCACATATCCTTTGGGAGCACAAAAAGTGCATGGTTGATAGGCTCAAATATATGGAAAATCATGGTTATTTGAAGTCCGAATATGGGTTCTCTACTGAGTATGGCGAACTGGCGCGAAACACCGGTATGGTCAGAATGATGTTGCTCAAATTCAAAATAACGCGCAACCCCGATCTCATACACCGCGTACTTTCAAGTCTGGGCAAAATCGCAGAATCAGAAAAAATCCTCCTTCAAAATTTGCTGGACAAACTTCATGGCTCGATATGAAATAGCCTCTATGTCCACTTAGAAAAAGCAAAAATCCATGTGTGTAAAAATCGCTGTTATTGATAGTGGTATTGAAAGTTCTCACCCTGGTATAGGAACGGTTGCCGGTGGTGTAAATTTGTCACTGGATGAAAAGGGAAATATTATTCATTCTGGTGACTATGAAGATTGTGCGGGTCACGGAACTGCCTGTGCAGGCATTATTCGGAAGAAGGTCCCCGATGCCGAATTGTATAGCATTCGAATTTTTGATCAATCGCTCTCTGCTCATGGTGATGTTTTAATTGCGGCGATTGAGTGGGCTATTGAGAATAAAATGCATGTTTTGAATCTGAGCCTGGGTTCGACAGATGTATCCTATAAAGAGAGGCTTAGAGACGTATGCCTGCGAGCCGTTAAATCTGGGATGATCATAGTTGCTGCCGAGCACAATGCGGGTCTTGAATGCTATCCGGCTGTTTTCCCCGAGGTCCTAGGTGTTGGAGGAGGAGATATCTATCATCCAGATACCTACCTTTACCAAGATGCTCAGGCTATTGAATTTGTCGCAAGGGGAAATAAACAGAGGCTTTGCTGGTTGGATGGCAAGGAAATCATCAGCGACGGAACCAGCTTCGCAGCACCCCATATTACAGGGATTGTAGGGCGATTACTTCAGGAAAATCCCGGGCGATCATTATCTGACATCCGGCAAATTCTCATCGAGAAGGCTGAGAAAACACCATCTGATTCGCAGGTTGTTCGGTCCCTACGGGGGCAGAGATCTCTTGACAGAGATTACAGTTGGGTAAAAAGAGCAGTCTTATATCCCTACAATAAAGAGATGCATTCTCTGGTGCGCTACCGCGACATGCTGCCATTTGAGATTGTTGCTGTCGCCGATCCAGTAGCAAAGGGATTGGTGGGAAAAGACGCTGGCGCTACAATAGGGGAACGACCATGCGGCCTGCGTATTCAACCCAATTTGTCTGAAGCATTGCGCGAAGGGGATACGCTTATTTTGGGCTATGTGGATCAGTTAATGCGGATACAACAGCGGGATTTACTGAAAGAATTTATCGAGATGGCATTGGAGGCAGGTCTAAATATTTTCAGTTTTCAAACTGTCGATCCAGATCGCTATCGAGACTTATATAAATTGGCAGAACAGAACAACCGATCTATCGCGTTTCCACATATTGGTTTTGACGAAATCGTTGCTTCCCAAGAGGCGTATGATCTTTACCCCAATGTGGATGCGCCTGTAGTCGCTGTGATGGGAACGAGTTCTCAACAGGGCAAATTTACGTTGCAGATGGCTTTGCGTCGGTCATTTTTGAACGCGGATTACAAAGTGGCTCAGATTGGTACTGAACACCACTCAGAATTGTTCGGAATGGATTTTGCCTTTCCCATGGGATATGGATCAACGCTCAAAATGCCTCAGCAATCTTATGTGCCGTTTTTGGATTTTAAGATGCGCGAAATCAATCACCACAAGCAGCCCGAGATTATCATTACGGGGTCGCAGTCTGGAACCATACCTTATGATGTTTATGACCACACGACACATTCTCTATCTTCGCTTGCTTTTCTTTTGGGCGTTAAACCAGATGCTTGTGTGCTTGTTGTCAATAGTATTGATACCGATGACTACATCCAGGACACGATAGATGGCATACGCGCCATAAGCAAAGCACCGACTCTGGCTCTTGCCATGGGGGACAAAGAAAAGCATGTCCGCACGGCTTATGGCAAAAGCCTGGTGACAACGAGCGAACTGTTACAAGAAGAGATAAATTCGCATCTCAAACGGCTAACGGAGTCTTTCGACTTGCCAGCAATACAAATTTTATCTAACAGAGATCAGGAGCGGTTATTCAAAATCATCGTGGACTATTTTTCTAAATAGCAGTATGTAGGAGGATCGCATGGTACTTCAATCAATCGTTCTGGCCTGTGCCGATTCTGTTTTTCTATCAGAAATGCGCTCTAAAATTGAGAAAAATTTTGAAGCCGAAATAATCGAACTCATAGATAACAAGAATAGGCTTTGGGATTATTTGAAGGAAACGAAGCCCTCGGTCCTCTGTATTTCAACGGATTTACTCGACAGTATTGGGCAAGTCGCTCAAATCAGGAAGTTGGCGAAGAGATCGAAAATAATTATTTGGGGCGAGGATAATATCGCTCTATCTGTTGACGCGATGTATTTGGGTGCTGATTACTATATCCTGCAAGGGGGGAATATTACGTTCTTTTTAGAGCAACTCCATAAAATCACGGGTTTGAGAAGAAAATCCCACTCTGTCTGGGCTTCAAAATTAGATGGTTTTTTGAGAGGCCATTTCACAAACTCATCCTTAAAATTGAGCACATTGTGCGATCATTTCGGGATTTCATCAAGCTATGCAACGCGGTTGTTCCGCGAACATATCGGGATGTCCTTTCACAAATATTTGTCCTTCTATCGCGTGGAAGAAGCAAAACGCCATCTTGCCGATACCAAAGACCGGGTTTACGAAATTGCCGACGAATGTGGATTCACAAACAGCAACCACCTGATCAGAGTTTTTTTTGATTTTACAAATATGTCGCCAGAACAGTATCGGCAGTCCTTACAAGAGATGGATTGGTTGGCATACAATTTGTCCGGTCATTCTATGCAATTGGGGGCCCCTCAACACCTGATGCGGCCCAACCCATTACAAAAGAAAATCTTCCGATACGACAACAGTTATGTGACCGGTTTTGCGGCAAAGGATGTGTTTAAGTGTGCAAAATAGATACGGGTGGCAGAAAATGATACTCGTAAGGTTTGTCGCAGCAATCACAAGGCCATATCTTTAGATCAAGTTACGATGCAGAGTGCATCGAGGTTGTTAATCACAGGGAACCGCGTGATTGTTTGGTCAAAAGCATTGTGCTGACCTTATAGCCGCCATCCATGCGGGTCTCGAAACACAACGAAAGGAGATTTCAAATGAAGCGCGTGTTATTGAAACCCCAACGAGGGGTTGCAGAAGCTGTCCTGGCATATCAAGACGAGGGGGATGACGATCAAGATTGTTCTGCTCAGTATTCGTACGAAAATGGTACGTATTATGCTTATTGGGCCTGTGATGCTTTCTGTGCCCCTAATGCTGATTGCCAGTATGAAGAAGATGCTGGAGATTGTACTCTCTTTGAACAAGCCGGTACAGGACAACGTCTTAAGGGGTGTTATTAAGTATGGCATAGATGGATGATCCTGTAGCATTAGGTGCTTCATATTAGACAACAGGGCAACGCAACGTTGTATGTTGTCCTGTTGTCTAATATTCATCAGGAACGATTTTTCTTTTGCACTGAATTTTGTTCTGCGGAGGTTGTGAATGACAAAATCAACTATTCTATATTGTGTTTCCTACTTCTTTTTTGCATGCCATCAGAATGCAGAAATATCTCAGGACAAGCCGCCTGTGCAAAATTCAGAAGCGCAAACAGTAGAGAACCAGCAAATACGTATGAAGAAGATTTCTGAGATTTATTTAAAAGAAAATGAGAAAGCGTATATCGGAACAATTGAAAAAATCAAAGTTGATGCAAACCGAATTTATCTCATGGATAAGAGCCTGAAGCAGGTTCTGATCTTTTCGATGGCAGGTGAATTTGTTCGCGCCTTAGGCAGAAGCGGCGAAGGTCCAGGTGAGTTTCGGTTTTTATATACAATGGATGTCAAAGACCACTTGATCGCCTGTTTTGATCAGGGGAATCGTAGAATGACCCTGTTTGACACTTCGGGTGTCTTCATCAGATCTTTTGGGACACAATCACAAAAGTCAGTGCCTTCGGGTAACCGCATTGCTATCACACAACATTATACGATTCTACACTGCCAAAAACCTAAGGGACTTCCCAAGAAGCAGTGGCAATCATACTCCTATCCCTATTTGATCTGTGAATTTGATACCTTGGGCAACGTCCTTTCGCATCATGGAAAATTCAACCAGCAGATTGTCGGAGATAAACTCGAGAAACCTTTAACTGAATTTAAGTGGTCATTTCCTCACTTTATCGCAACCAGAGATTCTCAAACGTATCTTTGGTTTAACAATCTCCCCGTTGTTGTTGAATATGACAAAAGACATTCGGTTTCTAAAGTCTTCAACGTTGCAACGCCGATTACGAAACCCAAATGGGTTGATAAAGAGGCAGAAAATGATAAAGAGGCAGAAAAATATTTGAGTAGAAAAGAAAAAATGAATTTGGCTATTCAGCGTATAAAAAATCAACATTATATTGTGACTTTTCTTATGGAAATTGCTTATGTTGACAAATATTCACTTTTATTAACGTTGCAAACAGAAGAAGAACGCCGCGGCTTGTCCCTCTGGACGCGATCCCATCATCTGAGTGCTTATGATGTAAATACGGGGTATCGTTTAATGATAGATATGCCCCTCCAACCGGAACCGGAAGCATCAGTAATGTTCCAGAGCATTACCGTTGATGCAGATGGCTTTGTGTATTGCATTCAGAATGATCAGCCTGATAATTTTGTAATCGCCAAATATGAAATCATTAGAGAGGAAATTTAATGGACAAATCTTTAAATTATAGCCCTTTAAAATTACCGATTCCAAAAAAAGCAATGGTCGGTTTGGGAAGCCTGATTCTCGTGAGCTGGGCAATCATTACAGTCATCTTATTTGTCGAATATCGCAAAAGCAAAGCATTGCTTACAGAGTATTCACCTATTGTAGAAAAGTATAACTATTTTAAGAATTTGGGAGAACAGCACAGAACGCTGGAAACGATGCAATTGCCAGAAACTGTTCTAAAAATAGTGACTGGCGATTCAACAAAAGTGAGAAGTTCCAAAGAAAAAACGGATTACGCTGTTGCGATTCTTTTTACCAAAAATGATTGTTCTTCCTGTCTGGAGACCGAGTTGGACTTATGGCAAAAATTTTACACCCACAATGCGGAAAATCTCGATGTGGTCGCCATAGCCAAAATTACCCCATTGACAACGCAAGAAAAAATTGAAAGAGAACTTGGAGGTCTGTGGAAACAGCCTGTTTATTATGACAAGACTGAGCCTTCGCTATTCGAGCATCTGAATATTATACATACACCGACACTGCTCTTCTATGAAAAAACAACGCGCAAAATTATATACGCGCATCTCGGAATGGTTGGCGATCGCGTTGGGCCAGAGAGTTTTAAGCAAAAAGTGGCAGCCTGGCTCAAGCTCAAAGGCAAGATGGTAAATCTGGACTATGAATCTTGAAATGCTATGCAAATCCAAAGAAGACAGCAAAAGGTACTATGCGTAATTTCTTAAAAATAGGCATACTGGTCGCCTTTTCGTCTTTCCTCACTATCGGAAGCCTCAGCGTTCAGAATACAGATCATCTGTTTCATTCCAGAGATATTCCGCCCATTTCCCTTCAAGCTGCAAGATGGTTTTTTGACCAACAGGGCGTCGTCTTTCTCGATGCGCGGTCTCATCGGGAGTACGCCATAGGGCACATACCGCGAGCCATCAATCTGTCTATATCAAATTTCGAAAAACAGAAAACCGTTTTGTTAAATATTCCACTAAGTGCCACCATGATTGTGTATTGCTCTGGAGCGACTTGCCAGAGCAGTTTGAAAATTGCAGAATGGACAAAAGACTATCTCGGCGATCAAAGAAACGTGTACGTATTTCTGGAAGGCTTTCCCGCCTGGGAGAAAGCGAAGTTTCCCATTGAGAAATCAAACCAATAGCCACAAGAAGCACAAAAAGCACAAGAGGGTAATGTTCCTCACTTCCATGCAAGTCATCATGCGCCTCATTTTGGGAGGCGTATTTTTGTGGGCTGGCATCGTTAAAATACCGGACCTCGAGTTATTCTCTTATGCCGTGCGGGCGTACAATCTGCTGCCCGAGTTTCTGATTCTTCCCGTCACAATATTGGTGCCCTATCTTGAATGCGTCATTGGTCTGTGTTTGGTCGTAGGATTTTGGACACACGCGAGCACGCTCATTGCTTCGGGTTTGCTCATTTCATTCGCCAGTGCATTGGGCACTAAAATTTATCAGGGCGTGAATATGTCCTGCGGATGCTTTGGCTTTGGCACTGAACGCGGTTCTCTGGAATGGGTTCTATCGCAGGATGTGTTGTTGCTCTCATTTGCTCTGGTGCTCTTTTGGAAACAGAAGGTTCCATTTTCTCTCGATGGGTATTGGCAGAATCTGAGTGATCGCGGCAGGGATGCCGCTCCTACAGCATCCTTTCACGATTAGGTGCGATGATCATAGCTTCCTTGTGTGATTTGGAACTGGCTATTGCCAGTTGTACCCCGCTTGTGCCTTTTGTGGCTGATCGGGGTACATATGACGGATAATAAAATGAAAAAAAATAAAGACATGGTCGCATTCTTTTTAAAATTTGTCATTCCCTACTGGCCTTATGGCCTGATTGTCCTCGCCTTTATGCTGTTCGGGATCGCAACATCGCTTGTGTTCCCTTATGTTTTTAAAATTATTGTTGATGAAGCACTGCCAGCACAAGATTATGAGTATTTGGTGATGCTGGTTAGCATATTGCTGGGGATCACGGGTCTCAATTTGATCCTGTCGTTTGTATCGTACTATGTGTATAACTGGATCAACAACC
>JAGWBW010000096.1:2251-11549 GCA_021295695.1 Candidatus Latescibacterota bacterium | reverse complement strand
ATTGCGAAGTGATAGAACCAAAGGATGTGCGACAGGTCATCGCAAAGGACATGATCGCGGCAGGGAGGGGGTATGAGAAGGGAAAGTGATCAAGGGATCAGAGCTAAGTCATAGTCTCCAATCCATTATTACACACGTCCTTCCTCTACCATTTCTTTTATGGACATACGAAGAGGTGGCATTTTGTCGCGTGCTTCGCGCATACGACGAGCGGTTTCGCGCTGTCTTGCAATATCGGCGTCGGTCGTCTGCCCATTCTGCTTCAACAATGATTCAATATCATTTATCGAGTAATCCTGTTTCAGAGTTTCCTGGCTGGCTTTCTGCTCCAAAATATCATCGTCAGGCAACATAGTGACCAATACCCTTTGTCCCTCAGGCAATATAATGCCTTCTAACGTTTCGATTTTGCCGTCTTTCACAATGCCCAAAGCAGTACGGAGCATGAATAACTCCTCTTTTTTCACGCAAGCGGTAAAGGGAAAATGTATGAGCAAGAAAACAAAAAAGTAGCGGCCAGGGACATTGTCCAGAGTCGGTTGACACCGGCCCATTCTGGTCGCTGAATAAGATATAGCCAACTCCGGAATGAAAAGCAACTTTTTTGGAAGGAAATTATCCTGAGATCAGATCTTTAATAAGAGCTTGAATACGAAAAGTCAGAACCAGCAGATTGGCGACTGTTGATCGCAAAGGATATGATTGCGACAGAGAGAATGTATGAAATATAAAAAAATTACTATGCTTGCATCACCAGAGAAATAGTATATATTTGTGCAGGTAAAATTTTCGTTTGAGGAACAATTACATGGCCAAATTTCGCCGAAGAAAAACGTCCGAAATCCCTATCATCTCTTATGACCAATGTATTGCAAAAACAACAGAAGATCATCGTCCTGGTTTGAGTGTTGAAGCACATTGTACATATGTGGGTGCTGTCGCGAAAGAATTGATGAAGCGATTACCGTTAAACATGCAGGAACAAATCCCACAAGAAGCTCCTGCGTTAATAGCTCCACATGACGTTGGTAAGGTGGCACCGGGATTTCAAAAAAAGATATTTTCACGCGAAGAATTGGAAAAGCGTGTGCAGGGCCTAGCTCAAATGGACGATAGCGGTTTTACCCCCTATCACGCAAATGTAAGCGAAGCAGCCTTGGTGGCCTATTATCAAATGAGAGGTGAGTTCCCAAAAGGCTGGGAGCGTTGGGGCCAGGTATTGGGTATTCATCATGGTAAACGCGAAACTCCTTATCAGGATACAAGCGGTGTGTACGGAGGAGAATCATGGGCTAAGGAACGACGAATATTGTTAGAGCGATTGCTCGCCATTTTCGGCAATTTGCCGCCTGATCCACCAACAGATGAGCAGATTGCCTTGCTCAGTGGAATGACCTGTGTTTCCGACTGGATCGGTTCAGATACAACATTTTTTCCCGCTGAAGGTTTGCCAGAAGATGTAAATGTGTTCTCTAAAGCATCTGAAGCCCTAAATGCTTGCGGTTGGTTTTTCCCAAAGTTGAAGCCCGACCTTTCATTTGAAGAAATTTTTGAAAATTCTCCCTATCAATCACAAACTGCTTTTGTCGAAACGGTGACACAACCAGGGCTTTATGTGCTGGAAGCCCCCATGGGGCAGGGAAAAACAGAAGCCGCGCTTTATGCGGCTTATCAGTTGATGAGAGAAGGATACCATCACGGTCTTTATTTCGCGCTTCCCACACGTTTGACAAGCAACCGCATTCATGCACGAGTCGATCAATTTCTAAAAAAAATTATACAAGGCAATCAAGGAGCCAATCTCATTCACGGGACAGCCTGGCTTCAGCTTCAGGGTGGTGGTGAAGAACTGCGTTCAGGCAATGCATGGTTCCATCCGTCCAAGCGATCCTTGCTTTGGCCTTTTGGCGTCGGCACAATTGATCAAGCATTGTTGAGTGTGTTAAGAGTTAAGCATTATTTTGTTCGTGCTTTCGGTCTTGCAGGTAAGGTCGTGATTCTCGACGAGGTGCATAGTTACGATGTCTATACAGGAACCCTTTTGGACAGATTAGTTCAGACACTTCTGAAATTAGGATGTACGGTGATTATACTATCGGCTACATTGACCCAGGAACGTCGGACTTCCTTTTTTAAAGATGAATCAATTCCAGAAGAAGACGCTTATCCCTTGATTACATTTGGTCACCAACAGACTGGAGTCAAATCAGTCAAACCGCCAGAAGGACAAACGGTTTATACACGTATTACATCACAAAGTCGCCGAGAATTAGCTGAACTTGCCGTAGAACGGGCGCAAGAGGGACAATGTGTGTTGTGGATCAACAATACGGTTGATGGCGCACAAGAAAGCTATCGAGCTGTACTCGCAGAACGTACTGAAGGGGCTGGAGATGTGGGGTTGTTGCATTCTCGTTTTCCCGTGTATCGGCGAGAAGAACTCGAAGATGAATGGATGGAAAAACTGGGAAAAAACGGAAACCGACCAAACGGGTGTGTATTGGTGGCAACACAGGTGGTAGAACAGAGCGTAGATATTGACGCCGATTTTATGATTACTGATCTCGCACCTACAGATATGATGCTACTACGAGCAGGACGGTTCTGGCGACATAGAGAACGCAAACGCCCCTGCGAAAATGCAGAATTGTATATTGTATGCCCTGATCTTACAGGCATAGAAGTTGCGGGTGTTTTGATTGACGCCTTGGACAAATCTGCAAAAGTCTATGCACCTTATGTTCTATGGCAAAGTTACCAGGTATGGAAAAACCGAGAAACAGTTAGAATGCCCAATGATATTCGCGGTTTGCTTGAGGCAACTTATGTGCAGCCAAATAATGAAACACCAGAATGGATTGCGTGTCTTTACGAAAAACTCGAACTTGAACGCGAGAAACTCCGTAGCAAAGCACTGGGCAGCACAGCAGAAGCAATGCCTACACTTGAAGATGATGAAAGAGTTGTGACCCGATACAGCACTTATGAACAGATACCCGCATTGCTAATCAAATCGCTTGATTCGACTGGTCGTAAAGCAACATTCACACTTGCAGACGGTACACAGGTTGTGGCTGAAACGTATGTGAAAAATTTTAACACCGCGGTTGCACTACACAACAATCTTGTAAATGTGCCGCGTTATTGGGTTGAAGAAAGACTGAAAACGCCAGATTATCTAAAGGAACATATATACGGCGACGTCGCTGTGTTGACAATCGGTTCAGATGCTAATTTGACGGGTTCCAACACGTATTCACTGGGCTATGACACACAAAAAGGCATTTACAAAATTGAAGATGCACCAGAATGGGAGGAAACGAACGATGAATTTGATTGGTGATCCATGGATACCAGTTGTGTTTCAAGGAGGACAAACTCGCACAGTGGGATTAAACGACCTCTATGAACAGGCCGAAAAAATTCGGGATCTGGCTCTTGCGCCTCCACAACGCATCGCAGTAATGCGGTTGCTGATTTGCATTACACAGACCGCGCTCAATGGGCCAGAAGATAAGGATGAATGGATTTCTTGTAAGTCCCAAATCGCGCCTGAGAGTTTAAAGTATTTGGCTGAACGAAAAGAGAGGTTCGATCTTTTTGGCGAGATACCGTTTATGCAGATCAAGGATTTGGAAGCTAAAAGTGACGGAAAATTAGACAAATTAGACTTTGGCCTTGCGTCAGGGAATAATAAAACTCTTTTTGATCAATCCTCTGTGCCAGAAGGACGTAGCCATCCTGCGGGATGGGCTAGTTTACAACTTTTAACATTTCTCAACTTTTCAACAGGAGGCCAAGTAGGTGATCGAACATTTAGTTATAGTGCTGAAGCATCACCAGCAGTGAAGGCGGCACATTTATTCATTAGAGGTGAAAATTTATGTGAAACTATTTGGCTAAATCTGCTCACAAAAAAGGATGTAGATACCATGTCAAACGGCATCTGGGGGCGACCTATCTGGGATATGTTTCCTCATACCTTGAACGATACCGCCTGTCTTGAGAATGCGACCCAGACGTATCTCGGGCGACTGGTCCCTCTCAGCCGATTAATTAGGCTGGATAGAGAAGATCAACAAGTTTCGGCTTCTTGCATTATTGCGCATCCTCCCACAACATTACTTTTTCAGGGTCCTCCAAGCTACCGCGAGCCCTCAACAACTGTTATTGCAAAAGAAAAAGGGAAAACGGACTACCTTTATTTATCTGTAGATAAGCATGTTTGGCGCGACTTAGGTTCTGTTCTTGCACTAAACTTAGATACCGGTGGTGGAGCCATGACGCTCAGAAATTTGAGATGGGTTGGCAAAGATAATAATAAAAATCATGACATTTGGGTTGGTGGTTTAATTCCCAGTCGAGCTGCTGTTGAAGATGCGGTTGAATGGAATTTTTCATTACCTCTTGATCTCTTAGGAGAACCAGAACTTAAAAGTTATCAAACCAATGTCGATCTTGCTGAATCGTCAGCTATCTCCTTGTCAAGTGCGGTGCGAACATATCTTGATGAAGTTAATGCCTATAAAGGAAATGATTCCCGTGCCAAAGATACTCGCAAAGGCATTGTCAAACGTGCCACCTCGATATACTGGCAAGAACTTGATCAGCGTTATGGTATGCTATTCGAAGATATACTGGTTGATGACGACTGGCGGCATATCATTGGTACTGCGTTGCGAAAAGCTTATGAACAATCTTGTGTTCATGAAACGCCCAGGCAAATTCAAGCGTTTGTTGCGGGCCAAAAGCGTTTGGGATTACACAAATTAATGGCAAAAGGAGGCGAAAATGGCGAATCTGGATGAACAAGCTACAGCTTTTGTGGCCAGCCTACAAGCTCGTCGAGAAGATCGAGGTTTAATGGCAAATTTGAGGCGCGGATTTAGTGAGGCAACGGCGGATCGCGCATGGCCCTATCTCGCTCGGTGGTGCAATCTTGAAAATGGCCGCGAAAAAACGATCTTTCAGACCGTGGCAGCAAGTTTTGCTTTCAATCCAGAAAGTGTGTCTAAAGGGAATATGGGCACGACAATGCACAGATTGGCAACAGGTGATGGGCGTGGACTCGATGGGTTAGAAACATTTGAAACACGGTTTCGCCGTTTTCTATCCTGTGACACGGTCTTTGAAGTATGCGACCGCTTACCCACAGTCATTCGCACCACACAGGCAAAGGGTGTAGCCATCAATCACGAGGAGCTATTTAAAGATTTACACTATTGGGGGGACCGTGTTAAAGTGCGTTGGGCAAATGCTTATTGGGGTAATTTGCGGGAAGAGGAAACGACATGAAATATCTTACCCAAATTTTGGTCAACAAGCGCGACGCACTTCAACATCGGTTGACAGACAGTTATAGATGGCATCAGGCATTGTGGAAGGCTTTTCCTTCCCCCGCTGGAACACCTCGATCTTTTTTGAGCCGTGTGGATAGTTGCGGTCAGAATTATCGCGTTTATCTCTTATCTGATCGTACGCCGATGATGCAGCCATGGGGGGAATGGGCCACTCGTGAAATTGCCCCCAATTTTCTCGAATACGCGCATTATCGCTTTGACCTCCGTGCCAACCCTACTATTAAGCGCATCATCCGCCACGAGTCGGGTGAACGAAAGAAAAACGGACGTCGTACGGCCATTTATGATCCGGATAAACTCAATGAATGGCTACAAAACAAAGCGCAACAACATGGCTTTGCAATCCTCAATGTTGAGGTCGGCGCACCCGTGACACAGCACTTTCGGCGCAAAAATAGACAAGGAAAGCATATCTGTGTGGATTTTCGCGGAACATTGCAAGTACAGAATCGAACACATTTCAAAAATGCCTTTCAAACGGGTATCGGTCCGGCCAAAGCCTTTGGTTTTGGCATGCTCGTTTTACAACCACTTGGATAAGGAGAATTATTTATGAAACTCATCGAACTTCACATCATTCAATCTTTTCCCGTGACGTGTCTCAACCGGGATGATCTCAACGCTCCTAAAACTGCCTTTTTTGGCGGCGTGCAACGTGCACGTGTGAGTAGCCAGTCATGGAAACGCGCCATTCGGGAAATAGCGTCAAAAATCCAACCTGCGCTTTTTGACGGCAAGCGTAGCCATTATTTTGCAAAAGAAATTGAACACGCGCTTGAAGCTGAGAATATTGACTCAGTGAAAGCCAAAGAAAACGCCGAAAAAATCGCGAAGTTCATCGGCGATCAAGATAGCAAATACAAAGAGGGATATAAAACATCTGTTGCATTATACTTGACACCTAATGAAGTAGCTGGTATTGCAAAAATGGCAGCAGAACAAATACGCGAAAAAGGTGAAGTTAATCTGAAAACGGGGACGCTAAAAAAAGCGATATTGGACATCACGCCAGGTGACATGGCTGATATTGCTGTTTTTGGTCGCATGGTGGCAAAAGATCATACGTTGATGGTAGAGGGTGCGGGTTTGTTTAGCCATGCATTATCTACTCATGGCGTGAGTAACGACATTGATTTCTTCTCGGCAGTTGATGACCTGCTACCCGAGACCTCAGAGGGTGCAGGTCATATTGGTACATTGGAATTTAACTCGGCATGCTATTACCGATATATTGGTTTGAATTTAGATTTGTTGGCAGATCAAGATCACTTGAAACACCTTTCCGAAGAAGAGCGAGATGCGGTGGTAGATACGTTTATTCGTGCTTCAGTCTTGGCCGTTCCCAATGCACGCAAAAATTCCATGTTTGGTCACAATCCACCCGCTTTTGTTTTAGGGCTCAAACGAGAAGGACAGCCTTTGTCCCTTGCCAATGCCTTTGAAGGCGGTATCAAAAGTAGCAATGGTTATATCAAACCTTCGGTAGCAGCAATAAAAGGGCACTATGAAACATTAAAGAAAGTTTATGGTATCGAAGCGGCAGAGGCTGTTATTCCCGATATGGATTTGAATTCTTTCTGTGAGGCGATGACCAAAGATGCAGACCAATAATTCCGTGCTGGCTTTATATCTCGATGGTCCCATGCAAGCATGGGGCTATCAAAGCCGATTTAACCGGCGAACATCCTTATCTTATCCGACCAAAAGTGGCGTGTTGGGCATTTTGTGCGCGGCACTGGGTGTTCCAAAATCTGATGTGGACACTCTGGGAGAATTGGCAGCATTGAAAATGGAAGTGCTGTCATTTCGCTTGAGCAGTCGCTGGATTGATTACCACACAGTCGGTGGAGGATACGAACCCGGTTCTTCAAATATTCCACGCATTGCATCCGGATCACGCGCTAAGGATGCGGTTATTACATTCCGCGAATATCTATCTGATGCAAAGTTTGGAGTACTTTTAAGTGGAGACAACAACCTGCTTGAAAGATGTGATTCGGCTTTGCGAAATCCGAAGTGGGGCTTATGGCTTGGACGCAAGGCATGTATTCCTGCGTCACCGATTGCACAAGGTGTTTTTGTCAGTCGGAAAGAAGCCATTGATCATCTCAAACAGATTTCCAATGGTGAGATTCAGCGATGTATAACGGATGTCGAAAATTTTGAGCAGGGTACAGATACCTTACCTGATTTGCCTCTCAATTTTGATACACGGGAATTTTCCATGCGACGAGTTTGCGTCGAAGACCTCCCTAACGGAGATTCTTAGATATGCCTATTTTTGAAAAACCTCCAATTGAAACCCTCACGCCAGCAAAAGACCGCTGGACGCCTTTATATCTGGAACGTGGCCGTCTGGAGGTAGATGATTCAAGCGTGAAATGGATTGGTGCAGACCGCACGATCATGCGTATTCCTGTTGCCACAGTGAGCACGTTAATGCTTGGGCCAGGAACAACGGTTACACATGCGGCTGTAAAAGCATGTAGTGATTCCAATACACCAATTTGTTGGATCGGCGAAGAAGCGATGCGCTTTTATGCGTTTGGAGTGACACCAACGCATGATAATGCTCGTGCTCGAAAGCAAGCTGCGGCACATGCGTCTCGGAAGAGACGAGTTGAGATTGCTCGACGAATGTTTGCGAGACGATTTCCCAATGTAGATGTAAAATCAAAGGGCATTAAAGAATTGCGCGGGATGGAAGGCATGCGTATTCGGACCCTGTATGCAGATATGGGACATAAATATGGCGTGACCTGGAAAGGACGCAACTATAATCCCAGAAATTGGGCTTTGGCAGACAATATCAATCGTGCAATTTCAGCCGCAAACGCTTCGCTATATGCGTTATGCACGGCTATTATCTGCTCAATGGGATATTTGCCACAATTGGGTTTTATTCACAGCAGCGGTACATTGCCTTTTGTGTTTGATATTGCGGACATCTACAAACCCAGGACAACACTTGTTGCAGCCTTTCAAACTTTGAGCATCAATCCAGAGGCCAGTGGAAAGCAAGTTTTGTTGCAGTTAAAAAACTGCATTGAAAAACACAACCTCTTACAAAAAATTCCAGAGGATATAGAGGAACTGCTGGCATGACTGTGATTATTGCAAATGACACGCCGCCTGCAATTCGCGGGTTGTTGAAACGATGGTTTGTTGAACCTCGTCCCAATGTTTTTGTAGGAACTGTAAACCGCCGAACACGAGAAAAAACCATTGAGTATGTTCGACGCAATGCGCCCGATTTGGGTCTTTTGATTATCGCATCCGATAATAGTACACAAGGGTTCCACATCCAGACTTTTGGGGAAACCAAACGCCGAGTAGTTCAGGAATCAGGGTTGTTTCTCATCGCTGAAGATTGGGATGAACTGGCCAGATATGATGAAATAGTATGAGCTTAGCGGATTTTCAGATTTCTAAATATACAAGATATTGTGGTGCATGAGTTCTTCTTAGAGAAGATATTGGTAATCTCCCCACAAGCGTGGGGATGTACCGTCGTAAGATTGCGAGAGGTGGAAAGGCTCGACAATCTCCCCACAAGCGTGGGGATGTACCGCATGGGGATTGAGTCATATGTTTGGCGAAAAAAATCTCCCCACAAGCGTGGGGATGTACCGGGGGTATGGAATGCGGCGACAATGGCGGCGAAAATCTCCCCACAAGCGTGGGGATGTACCGCCACGCACCCCATGTGCCGTGCTTTGCGTTGGAATCTCCCCACAAGCGTGGGGATGTACCGTATTGAGAAAATCACAGAAGGAACGAAAGGAGAATCTCCCCACAAGCGTGGGGATGTACCAATATCTGCAAACTACACAATTTGTCTGGTGGTAATCTCCCCACAAGCGTGGGGATGTACCGGAATCTGGGTCTTGCCATCGTCGAACAGGGCGAATCTCCCCACAAGCGTGGGGATGTACCGG
>JAGWBW010000096.1:0-2245 GCA_021295695.1 Candidatus Latescibacterota bacterium | reverse complement strand
AATCTCCCCACAAGCGTGGGGATGTACCGTGTTAATTTAACTTTTTCGCAACTTTTTTTAGAATCTCCCCACAAGCGTGGGGATGTACCGGGTTGCAAATCGCACTGGCTGAAGGGCTGTTGAATCTCCCCACAAGCGTGGGGATGTACCGATATTACGCTAAAAGTTAAGGAAGAAATTGGCAATCTCCCCACAAGCGTGGGGATGTACCGTCCACCATGTCAATTTGCATCATCAGGAAATAAATCTCCCCACAAGCGTGGGGATGTACCGTGACAGGAGGATCTTGTTCGATGGGTTTGTGCAATCTCCCCACAAGCGTGGGGATGTACCTCCATACGCTTCTGTTGAGTTCTCTCCCTGCCTAATCTCCCCACAAGCGTGGGGATGTACCGGAAATCCGCACACAGATCAGGGCGGCGCGGTTAATCTCCCCACAAGCGTGGGGATGTACCGAGATTGGAAACGCGCAACCGTGTTTTGTGATAAATCTCCCCACAAGCGTGGGGATGTACCGACCGTCAATACTCGATTGACGGGCGGCCGCTCAATCTCCCCACAAGCGTGGGGATGTACCGCAATATTGGGCATGTCGAGGATTGGGTGGATCAATCTCCCCACAAGCGTGGGGATGTACCGATGCCACATGGACAATCACCGCAGATGTTACGAATCTCCCCACAAGCGTGGGGATGTACCGCCGTTTGATGAGTTCACTTTTGACAGCCTCACAATCTCCCCACAAGCGTGGGGATGTACCGCGGTTGACAATGAACGAGGCAATGGCGCGGTAAATCTCCCCACAAGCGTGGGGATGTACCGAAACCATTCAATGACACACCAAGCAATGAAGCAATCTCCCCACAAGCGTGGGGATGTACCTCATATACATGCTGATGCTCGTTTTGCGTATCGAATCTCCCCACAAGCGTGGGGATGTACCGTGACAAGGCGGTCTTGTTCGATGGGTTTGTGCAATCTCCCCACAAGCGTGGGGATGTACCGAATTCTTGTGCCGGGTGCTGTCTCTCACGAAGAATCTCCCCACAAGCGTGGGGATGTACCGCTGATAGGGGAACGTGGTGGCGGCACATGGAAAATCTCCCCACAAGCGTGGGGATGTACCGGCTTTGTGGGGTGCTACCGAGCCAGCGCGGAAAATCTCCCCACAAGCGTGGGGATGTACCGCAGTAATCCATGTCTCTTTTCCACTCCAGAAAAATCTCCCCACAAGCGTGGGGATGTACCGTTCGGATAATATGAATGCGGCCTCTCGGTCGAAATCTCCCCACAAGCGTGGGGATGTACCCACATGCAAATCGTGATCGTCTGGCGCAAAGGCAATCTCCCCACAAGCGTGGGGATGTACCGTTGGGGTTGCACGGATTCAGTGCAGGGGATCCAATCTCCCCACAAGCGTGGGGATGTACCGACATTGGGCGTTGCGGCCCCCACGCTGTCGCGAATCTCCCCACAAGCGTGGGGATGTACCGAATATGGGAAAACGGACGGCAATGCAAGTTTCATGTTCCCCACAGGTGTGGGGATGTACCATTTCAATCCTTGTTTTATTGGAAGACCTCTGTATGTTCCCCACAGACGTGGGGATGGCCTGATCACGTTGGAATCTGGTGGATTCGAGGTTGACCAGAGCAATGAAGAGCTGAAACGGCTACCGGCCGTTCTACTGAAGGCTGCTCATGGTTTTGTTCTCGATATTGCTGAAGAGAGGGTATAACATGAACGACAATGACCACAACAAAGATGGCTTTGTAGGCGGATTTATCAAAGGTTTTTGCATCGTCTTTTTCGGCGGATTGATTATAGTCGTCTTACTCATTGCCATTGTATTGGCTCTTTAAAACTTATTACTCTTTCAACTGGATTACTGGCGTTGTGCGTGGGCTTACGCCATGCTTCGCGTGCGGCGTGGCGGCTAACACCATGCCGCAATGACAACCGCTGTTCGTCACTCCGGCGTAGGCCGGAGTCCAGTGAGTTTAGGCATGAAACTTATTTGAAAGCCCACTTATTTTATCTCCACCATCACCTTTGGCGCGTTTGCCCTGCCCTTAATTTTTACTCGTATGGGAATGGTCCCGCTTCCCAAACGAAACCCGGCAAATTGAATGGGCATCTCCACATCCAGCACATAATCCAACTGCCGACCCATAGTCTTACCATTCAACGTACAAGCTATATCTGCGGCTGTGAACTTTGTCCCATCCAGAATCACCTCATCGCC
>JAGWBW010000095.1:20396-30540 GCA_021295695.1 Candidatus Latescibacterota bacterium | reverse complement strand
TGTGACGAAACCTGTGAAACCTCTGCCCCACTGGTAGGTGGCAATGAGCCGCGAGATCCCGCGCTGGCATATTATCATCAAAACGATCGAAGATTTTGCGAAGGCGTGCGCGTAATCTGGGCACTCTCGGACGTAAAAACCGACGACGGCGGATTTGTATTTGTACCGTGCACGCACAAATCAAATGTGGAAACACCAGAAGATATATTAACCGGCGAAGATGACTCGGATCATCTTTTTCAACCCGAACTAAAAGCGGGCGACCTGCTCATCGTCGGCCTGAGTGTCGTACAGGGCATGCGCCCCTGGCATGGCGAGGCACAGCAACGCTTGCTATCCTACGAATACGTGGGACGCGGTGTGACCCGTTCTGCGGGACCTGGCCCTGCATCAGAAAAGATGCCAGTATCCGACTTGATGGCAGAACTAACACCTGAACAACGCGCATCACTGTATCGCCCTGGATATCGCGATACCACGCCACCACCGACGTTGAAAACAGATGGCGAGACAATCGCATTGGACGAATCGAGGGAAATTTTTCACCCATCTTTCCTCATAAAAAATCCAAACTCGGGCATTGATGCAAAAGAATTTTACTTTTGGGACTTGAACGGGTACCTGGTGCTGCGCGGAATCATGGATGGTGAATGGCTGGCACAGGCCAATACCGCCATTGACAAATTTGAAGATCGAATTGTCGTTGGCGACGAACTCGCACGCGGGTCAAAAACCCTCGCGGGCACGGGCAGACCCCTGTTGGGTGGGCTGACTCAATTGCCCAGCCCTCATTGCGACCCATTTCGGCGAATGCTCGCCCACCCGGCTGTTGAACATCGGCTGAACTGGATGGGTGCCAGCGGTGGTCGCACGGGTGGAGGAACCGCATTTTGCGCGGTCAAAGGCACATCGGGCCACTCCCTGCACGACTCCAATGAGCCGCTCAATCCAGGGCGGGGATACATCTATCAAAATGGGCGCAGCTATTGCGAAGCCGTAACCGTAACCTGGCAATTGCGCGATGTAGCCGAACCCGACGGCGGATTTGCGTGTGTTCCAGGATCGCACAAGGCGTATTATCGCATGCCGCGTGGGGTGAGTTCCTGCGATGACCACATGGGCCTGGTAAAACACGTAGAGATGAAAGCGGGCGATGTGCTCTTCTTCATGGACGGAGGCACCACACATGGCACATTGGCGTGGAAAAGCGACATCTCGCGGCGGGGAATCTTGCACAAATACTCATCGCGCAACTTCAATCGCAGCGGCGGAGAATTGACCCATCCGGAAAAACGGTGGGGCGATCTCGTCTCGGGCATGACCGATGAACAGATGGCAGTCATGCGCGAGAACGTGCCCAGATTGGAAATTGCCGACGGTTCAGTCGTCACGTCTTATGAACGAGGCGGTGCATTGTATAGCAAGGAGGCGCCACAGGGGCCAGTGGCAAAAAAATAATATATGAGCGTGCCTCTGTACGCGCCCATATGGGAAGAGGCACGCATTGCTTGCGGGCTTTATGGTTGACAGGTTCTATCATGCAGTCTATTTTTGAACAAAAAAATACCTGGAGGATATAAATGGGCATTAATGTGGGTTTTGTGGGTGCTGGAGGACGTGCGCGGTCGCATATGCGCGCGTTATCCAATATAGAAGATGCCGAGATCGTTGCAATTTGCGACATAAAAGAAGAAACAGCGCAAAGTGCGACTTCAGAATTTGGTGGCACGGCTTATACCGACTATCGCGTGATGCTGGACAGTGAAAATTTGACCGCGATGTATGTGGTCGTACCGACATTTGCACATTATGACGCTGAGATCCTGGCGGCGCAACAGGGCGTACACATGTTATTGGAAAAACCCGTAGTGCCGTCAATGGAAAAGGGATTGGAAATTCTACAAGCCGTTCAAAAATCGGGCGTCTTGACCTCTGTCGGCTATCAACAGCGATATACGGGATGGGCAAAACAGGGGCGTGAATTTTTGAAAGACAAGCCCGTCGCCATGGCCCAGGCATATCGCTGGGGCGGTTTGCCTGGCACCCCATGGTGGCGCGTGATGGCGCAGTCAGGTG
Organism: Candidatus Latescibacterota bacterium; assembly: GCA_021295695.1. Classification (GTDB taxonomy): domain Bacteria; phylum Latescibacterota; class UBA2968; order UBA2968; family UBA2968; genus VXRD01. The sequence goes on along the minus strand of JAGWBW010000095.1, from coordinate 28,464 downwards.
GACAAATCGTCGAACAGACCACACATCAGATCGACTTATTGCGCTACCTCGTGGGCGATGTTGCAGAAGTACACGCGTATTATGCCACTCGCGCATTGAACGATGTCGAAAATCTCGATATCCCCGATGTATATGCCCTATCGCTCAAATTTGAAAATGGCGCTGTGGGCACGCTGAGTTCCACCTGCGTTCTCCGCGAAGGCGGTGGGTCAAATGGCATTGATATAATCATGCGCGATATGCGAGCGACTGTCGATGGAAATGGTGTAACCGTATTTCCAGGCGGTGCGGCTGAAGTCGGCGAAATACCCGAATCAGAAGATATTGACGAAGTATTTATGGCTGCAATTCGTTCGGGGGATGGATCTGGAATTTTGTCTAACTTTGAAGAGGGTTTGCGTAGCCTCGACATTTCACTCGCGGCAAACAAATCTGCTGAAACGGGCCAACCCGAGCGAACTTATTTTTCACAAAATCGTTGAAGAAAGCAGTTAAGCCAGTTATCCCACACTGCACGCAGGGCACTCACAAAGGTAGGACTATGCTAAAAAGAAACACCAAGAAGAAGCGAAAACGAAGCGCGTTGCGAGAATTTGGAATCGCCATATTTTTAGCCATTTTGATACGGGGAACGCTGGTGCAAGCGTATCACATTCCCTCGGGATCAATGGAAGATACGCTATTAGAAGGAGATTACGTGCTGGGTGATAAACTGACCTTTGGCACGCAAATACCCGACCGCGTGCCCATTCTGAATACCAAATTGCCCTCATTTCGCGTGCCGGGATTTTCAACCCCTCAACCGGGAGATCTGGTGATTTTTGAATTTCCCCGCGATGAATCGCGCGATTTTATCAAGCGTTGTATTGCGGTTGAAGGGCAGACAGTGGAAATCAAAAACAAAATTGTGTATGTAGATGGAAAGCGATTTGAGAATCCAGAAGGTGTTAAGCACGAAGACCCCAGAGTGGAAGACAAACAGCATAGCCCACGCGACAACTACGGACCGAGTACAGTGCCGCCGGGACACATTTTTGTGATGGGAGACAATCGCGACAGCAGTTATGACAGCCGGTTTTGGGGGATGGTATCCATGAAAAAAGTAAAAGCACACCCATTATTTATTTATTACTCCTGGGACAGCCAAAAGCCCCTGTGGAATATTTTTCAAAAAATTCGCTGGAGCAGGCTGGGCTTGTTGGAATAACCGAATGAAAATGGTATCTATGAGGCCCGATGAAATATCGGGCCTTTTTTTGCAGACAAAATTTATGGATACAAATAGCCTTACAGGACAAACGATCTCAAAAAAAATATCACTAACATTCTTTGTCTGCCTGCTGTCCCTTGTATTTTCTCTCGCTGGGCAAAGCAGAGCCGCGGAAGTAGTATTGCTTTATACAGGAGACACACAGAGTTTCCTCGAAGTCTGTGGCTGTGCGGACAATCAACTCGGCGGCATTGCGCGGCGTGCAACAATGGTAAACGACTTAAAACTGTCGTATCCCAATGCGCTATTATTAGATGCCGGTAGCCTATTTGCAGGCGATACAGTATTAGATCAATTGCGTTGTAAAATACATTTGCAAGCCATGAAAGCCATCCATTACGACGCGGCTAATGTCGGTATGGGAGAGTTGCGTTTTGGGCAAGCATTCTTTGAAACCATGCGCGATTCGGGTGGCATCCCTTTTGTAAGTGCAAACTTGAAGATAAATGGCGTGCAAATGGGTGCGCCCGTGCGAATTTTGGATGCAGGCGATGTGCGCGTAGGTGTCATAGGTGTAGCGGGTGAACGAGAGATTGAAGTACACGGTATGGCAATGGGAGTCTCACACATAAATATGCCCGATGGTATAACAGTTGTGCTTGATGGGGTGAAAGAGGCAGTTGCACAATTGCACCAACAGACCGATCTCATAGTTGTATTGAGCGATTTGGATCGCGAAGCAGAACGCGACCTCGTACAACACATCGCCGATATAGATATCGTGATCAGCGCGCGATCAACAGAGGCAACCCACCGGATAGGCAATACCCTGTTGCTGGGTACCCATCCCCAGGGCAAAGCAATTGGACAGGCGATATTGACCGTAGAAAGTGGACAGGTGACAGCAGAACAAATCACCCCCGTATTGATCTCGGAATCCATTGGCGAAGATCGTACGGTGAAACGGCTCGTGGATGAATTCTACAATCTGGTTCAAAAAAATTCGGCGTTGCAGCAGACAGCGCGACCGAGATTTGCGGGATTTGCACTGGAAGATCAGGTGCGTCAGGGCACGAATAGATATGTCGGAGTAGAAACATGTAAAGGATGCCATTCTGCCGAGGTTGCAGACTGGGAACATTCACATCATGCGAATGCATTTAATCGCTTGTTGCAAAAACAAAAACACTATCAGCCCGACTGCGTAACCTGTCATACCACGGGATTTGGATATCCCACGGGGTTTCGAATTGGTAAAGATGCCAAACGGCTTACAAATGTACAGTGCGAAGTGTGTCACGGGCCAGGCGAACAACATGTGCGGCGTCCCGAAGTTCGCAATATCCGCCGCACACCATCTCCCGATTTGTGCCAACGCTGTCACGATGCAAACCAGACGCCCGACTTTGACACCCGATTTGCCGATATGCTGGCAGAAGTAAATCACAAGGGACACGGTTCTTCTCACGCAATAACCAAATCGGACACAGAGCAAAGTGAAACGGAACTCGGGCGATCTGGTCGGCCCCTCGTCGAACTATTTGTAATGGCAGATTGTCCCTATGGCATACGTGCAGAACAAACCCTTGCCCCTCTGTTTCGCAAATTGAGAGATCAAATCGATTTTCATCTGTATTTTATCGCAGATGAAGCGGATGCAAAAGATGGCGCATCGTCCCCTCCCGTCGCACGCACGACCCGGACAACAGAGCCTGGATGTCAGGCGACGACCGCGACGGGAACGGGCCGCTTTCGCAGTTTGCACGGCGATAGAGAAATAGCCGAAGGCATTCGACAAACCGTTGTGATGTCGCTGTATCCCGATCGGTTCTGGGATTACATTTTGTGTCGCAACAAATCGGGTATTGCGACCGATTGGCGGGTTTGTGCAACGCAGGTGAACATGGACGCAGCCAAAATCGCCGAGTTGTCCGAAAACGATGCAGGTGAAACGCTATTTGCCGAAAATATCCGCCGAGCCAATCTGCTAGGGATCAACGCATCGCCCACATTGCGCGTGAATGGGCGCGATGTCAAAACGTCTTCTCATGAGGTGGCGCAGTTCATCTGTCGCAACAATAAAAATTTGCCCTTCTGTGCCGATGTTCCCGAATGTCTCAGCGATCGGGATTGTGTACATTCGGATAAAGTTGGCCTGTGCTTAAACAGCGGAACACCCCACGCGCAATGCGAAATGCGCGATCCCATCTCTTTTCAAACAACCATTCTCAACGACGCGACCTGTGAAGTATGTGACACCTATCCGTTTATTCGATCCACACTATCGCTATTTCCCGGTGCTGAGTTCCAAACTGTGGATGTGAACAGCGAGATGGGACAAGACCTGATTGCGCGCTATGGACTGGATCGGGTGCCAGCTTATGTGCTGAATAATGAATTTGAAAAAACAGCCCGTTTTAATCGGCTTGCACACCATGTGCGGCGTGTCGGCGATCATTTTGTACCAAGTGCGCTATTGACACCGATTGCGCGAATTTTCCAGGGACGCGACCTGCGGGGTGTGGACCTGTTCCTGGATGTGAGAACGCCCGTATCATTGTCAATAGCAGAACAACTCTTGCAATGGGTCAAAAAAGTCAATGCCCCCGGGCGCTTGCGCCTGCACTTTGTGGGAGATGGAAAACAAAACGCACTGTTTCAACTGGCGCAACAAACCACACCCGAGCGGGTAGCTGACGCGCTGTTGTGCCACAAACAAAAGGCATCTTCCGATACATCTTCCGTGGAAAACTGCTTAAAACAGATGGGTATTGCCATCAGCGGGAAAGACAACAGGACAGCAATACGCGCCACTGCTCGGGAACTCGGCGTAACGAGTTTGCCGGCTGTGGTAATTGATGGCCGTTTTGTAGTGCAGGCCGAAGGTCTGAAGCGTACGGAATCATTATTTTATCGCCTGCATCCAGAATTGTTCCAGCGCGACAGGAACACGCTCAGGCCATCTGGCGTCAAATAATAAACACTTGTACGCCTTCGCGATTGATCGAAAAGGAGACTGATATGATACGCGCCCAAATATTTTGCGCTTTCGCGCTGTGTAGCCTGTTGGCAACTTCTGGGTGTAAACCAATCCCCACAGATTCTGAACCCAGTTTAGACGGGCTTGTTTATACCAACAACTCATGGGGATTTCGCGTCAGTCGTCCCAGCGACCAGTGGGGTATCGATGTAGCAACCCTTACATCACAAAGAGATATCAATGGTTTACCACCCGTAACCGTACGCATTCTCAGCCCTGATATTACAAGCGATTTTCGTCCGCAAATGCGCCTGGAACCACGAGCGCTACCGGCTAATTTCGCCACACTGACAGTGGATCAACTCGTTCAGGAATTTGAAGAGCAGTATCTAATGCTGGCATTTGATCAATATCGCGTTATTGACGAAAAACAGCGCGTCCAACTCAGGGTGGGCGAGGCGATTCAGTGGGAATTCCGCTATTCTCAACTGGAAACATCCAATCGAACTTATCCCGGCACCCGATTTCTGGTAGCCATAGCCATTCACAACCAGGTGGGGTATTACATGATCGGAAATGGTAGCCGGGATGCTGGCTATCCGCTAACCGAATATGAGCAAATTGTGGCGAGTTTGGAGTTTCGTTGACTTGCTAATGCTTGTCGTGTCGAAAAACAAAAGCCCTGTGGAACTTCATCCACAGGGCTTTTGTTTTCTTATGGCGATGCGGCATCTGTTTGGGGTTTGAGATGCTTTTCTAAAAATTGAGCGGACATTTCAAAAAGCGATGCCGCATTATCTTGCGTGGCATTGCCAAAGCCGTGACCGGCATTGACAACCTTGTAAAGCGTAACATTCAAACCCGCTTTTTGCATCGCGGCATAGAGCAATTCGCTCTGATTATAGGGAACAGACAGGTCTTTATCCCCGTGCATGATAAGCATGGGCGGGTCGTTTTTGCTGACATAAGTAATGGGATTGGCTGCAGCGACCTTCTCCTTATTTTCCTGAATGGGACCACCAATTAGCCTGGACTCGGGCGAATCGGCGGCGTCGTGATCAATTCGGCCTTCAAAATCATTCATACGCAAAAAATCCGTAGGACCAAACCAGTTGCATATCACCTGCACCTGGCTCGAATACTGGCTGTGATCATCCGTTTCAAATACATTTTCATCATGCGTTAATCCCATCATTGCCACAAGATGCCCCCCGGCAGACGATCCCCACGCGCCAATGCGGTCAGGGTCGAGATTGTATTTTTTTGCATTTGCTCTCACCCATCGCACGGCTGTTTTGCAGTCTTCAATTTGCGCGGGAAAGAGGGCTTCGCCACTGAGCCGATATTCCACATCAACAACGGCAAATCCGCGTGTGGTCATATTGAGCGCCCGCCCGCCATTGCCTTTGGATCCTCCACGCCAACCACCCCCGTGAACCCATATCACCACAGGCACAGCAGATGATGTATCGGGCGGAAGATAGAGATCGAGGGGAAGCTCTCTTTCCCCAACCCGTCCGTAGATCAGGTCTCGGTGGACAGTTACACCTTCTGGAATATTCACGGTATTCCTCCGTCGATTATTGCGATAAAAAATATCTTCTTTGAGTGTGACAAAGCCATCTTTGTCCGTGTCAATTCGCTCAAACAGGCGGCGCTGTCGTTCGGGAAATTCCTCCCGCGACAATTTGCCGTCTTTATTTTTGTCATTGCGTGCAAAAAACCGCTCCGCCGCGCTCTGGTAGCGACTTTCAGCTTGCTCTTGAGCAAACAGAGGTGGTGTGATCAGCAGAATAACAGCGAAAATTTTCCAGTACAACTGCGCCAGCAGTTTATAGGTCATAGTAAGCCTCCTGGTACGCAAAGTAGTGGTTGCCTTTTGTCATTATCAATATATGTAAGAGCATAACTTCCCAAAAGCCATTTAGACCGCGCTATTGACGATGGATTTTTTATGGCATATCACATCCGGTCTGCATATATTGAGCAACGATAGAGATCGCAAAAACATCAACAGTGAAAGGAAATGGTCATGCTGAGAATTGCTATTCTGGCGCCGCCACAAGCCAGTCAGCGGTGGACGCTCATGAGACAATGCGGGGTCGAAGGCGCAGTTGGAGGCATAACATTGCGCCCAAAACCGGACGCAGAGCCAGAAGAACAGCCATGGAGTTACACATCGCTGGCAAAAGCAAAAGCCGCTTACAAAGCAAGCGGAATACCTCTTGAAGTCATCGAGTCGCGGCCACCCATGGAAAAGATCAAACTGGGCTTGCCCGGGCGAGACGAAGAAATTGAGGTGGTATGTGAACTGCTACGGAACATGGGCAAACTCGAAATCCCCGTATGGTGTTATGCGTGGATGCCCATTCTGGGAGTCATGCGTACATCCCGATCTATTTCATCTCGGGGCGGCGCGCATGTAAGCGGATTTGACCTCGAAGCACTGGAATCACAGGGCAACCCTGCCGAGCGTCCCATACACAATATTGACGGCGTACCAATAACCGAGCAAGAGATCCCCGCGGCGTCCGTGACAGAGGAACAACAGTGGGCTAATCTAAAATATTTTCTCGAGCGCGTTGTACCCGTAGCCGAAGAGGCCAATGTCAAGCTGGCCCTGCATCCCGACGACCCACCGCTGTCGCCCATCCGCGGCATTGCGCGCATTATGAGCAGCGTGGAAAACTACCAAAAACTCGTTGATCTCGTACCGAGTCCAATGAATGGCATTGGACTTTGCCAGGGCAATTTTACACTGATGACTGACGATTTGCCCTCGGTTATCCGGCACTTTGGCGAGCAGAAAAAAATCCACTTCTTGCACATCCGCGATGTTGTCGGTCAACCCGATAAATTTGAAGAGGCATTTCACGACGATGGTAAAACAGACCTCGTCGCGTGTTTGCGCGCCTATCGAGACACTGGATTTGACGGCGTGTGCCGTCCAGACCACTATCCCAAAATGGGAGACGATCAATTTGGTGACGAACACGGCATCGCGCGACTATTTGCCGTCGGATATTTGAAGGGCTTGCGAGAAGCAGTTTATGCAGAATGAGATATCCAAACCCTCGCAAAATCAGGAGCATTATTTCTATGGCAGAGAAAAATATTCAAATTCGATTGGCTGCGCGTCCAGTCGGATATCCAAAAACATCCGATTTCTCAATTGAAGAATCGCCCATTCCCGAACCCGGCGAAGGAGAACTGCTCTTGAAAACGCAGTACCTCTCCGTTGATCCCTACATGCGCGGGCGCATCAATGACCGGAAATCCTACGCGCCAAATGTAGAAATAGGTGCGGTTATGATCGGGCGGAGTGTAAGCAAAGTAATCGCATCCTACCATCCTGAGTTCCAGCCCGGAGATATTGTCTGGGCCGATCACGGATGGCAGGCTTACGGAATTTCGTCGGCACAGGGCCTCCGAAAAATAGATCCTTCGCTGGGACCCGTTTCAACCGCACTCGGTATTCTCGGCATGCCGGGATTGACAGCCTATTTTGGCTTGTTAGAAGTCGGCAAACCCAAAGCCGGCGAGACCGTCGTGGTTTCGGCAGCAGCCGGTGCTGTGGGATCGCTGGTCGGGCAAATTGCAAAAATCAAAGGATGCCGCGCCATTGGCATAGCGGGCAGCGATGAAAAAGTGGGATACGTCATCGATGGCCTGGGTTTTGACGGCGCGTTCAATTACAAAACCACAACGGATTACCGCGCCGAATTGCAACGCTTATGCCCCAATGGGGTCGATGTGTATTTTGACAACGTAGGCGGAAGCATTACCGATGCGGTTTTTTCACTCCTGAACATGCGGAGCCGGATTTCCGTTTGTGGACAAATATCACAATACAACCTCATTGAACCGGAAATGGGACC
>JAGWBW010000095.1:7961-20380 GCA_021295695.1 Candidatus Latescibacterota bacterium | reverse complement strand
GGCGATTTCGCGGATCAACACACCGAGGGATTACAGCAGATGTCGGCCTGGCTAAAGGAAGGCAGGCTCAATTACCGGGAAGATATTGTCGAAGGATTGGAAAACGCACCCAGTGCATTCATCGGCATGTTGCGAGGTGATAATATTGGCAAGCGATTGGTGAAGTGTGCAGAATAAAAATAGAATTAGAAGTCAATTAAAGTTCGACAAGATCTCCAGCTTTGAGAACTTTAATTTCAGCCTTCAATTGTTCTTCTATGGATTTCACAACACTCAACTTATTTGACGGAAATACGACAATACCAAGTTGTCTGTCCGATAAATTTTGTTGGTAAGGCAGATTTTTATCGGCCGTAAGAAAAATATCGAAAACAGATTCTGCAAGGTTTAAAAGTGTACCATTTTTGACACCATGCCATCCCATGTCCTGAACGGTTTGAACATCATATTTTGAAAGGACACGCTTGAGATAACGTGGCAAATTTTCATCAATGAGAATTCTCATTGGGACGCTTCGTCCTTCAAAAAGTGTGACGAAGCATAGGTGAGTACTTGCAGTGCCTGGTCTTGATAGACAGTGGGAAAGTTATCGAGAAATTCCGATATGCTACATCCATCGGCCAAATAATCAAAAAGGGTTTGAACCGGCACACGCGTACCGCGAAAAACGGGCACACCACTCATAATATCTGGATCGGAATGAACACAAGATACTTCTTTCATAATGACCTCATAACCCAAATGACTTTTCTGTTGTAAAGCAATTTATTGTATTTCTCTAAAATAAATATCGAGAATTATAGGCTCTTTGTCGAGTCCAAAAAAAAGAAATGATTGTCTTTTTATTTTTTTCTAACTGGGGAATTGATATGAAAAAAAATGTGTCACGGAGGGATTTCTCAGGAGCAGCTGGCAGCGCGGCGGTCGGACTGTCGATGATGAGCAAGGCTACCGCAGAGCCAAAACCCAATCTGCTATTCATCTTAACGGACCAACACCGGCGAGATGGCGTGGAATGTTATGGAAAAAAGGGCATTATAACACCCAATCTGGATCGGTTGGCATCGGACGGAATGCGATTCGACAGAGCTTATGCCGCACAACCCGTCTGCGCGCCAAATCGCGGCACAATTTTCTCGGGCCTTTATCCGCACAATCACGGCGTGCTCGAAAACACATGGGATATAGATCCAGAAATACCGCTTTTTCCCGATTTCCTCAAAGCTGTGGGATATCGGTGTGCCTACTTTGGCAAATGGCATCTGGGAGATCCCGCACGAGACGCCTGGGAGACAATGCCCACATATCCCCGCGACGGACGGGGACAAGGGCATTATTACACCACCGGCGAGAAAAAAGTGTATCAAACGGATGTGCTGGCACAAGACGCCATTGACTTTATTCGCAAAGAGGACACACGTCCATTCTGTGCTTATGTGTCCTATTATCCCCCTCATCCGCCTTATTCCGTCCCCGAAAAATACGAAGCACTTTATCAGAAACTCTACCCCAATGACGAAAAACGGCGCAAGTACTACGCGATGTGTACAGCGATTGACGATGCGGTTGGCGACCTATTGAAAACACTCGATGACAAAGGAATTGCAGAAAATACCCTCGTCGTCTTTACCTCCGAACACGGTCACCTCTTTGACCACCGGTGGAATGACCACAGCAAACGCCTCTGTTATGATATTGTCGCGAGCATCCCTCTGCTCATGCGATTCCCCGCGGCAATTTCCAGCGGTGGAATCGGCGAAACCCTCATCAGTTCGGTCGATTTGATACCGACAATCCTCGGCCTCCTGGGATATGCAGTCTCCGAGGGCCTCGATGGCATAGACCTCAGCGATTCAATCCGACAGGGTGGCAAAACAGGACGCGAGGCACTCATCATAGTAAATACGCCATTTATCGATAAAAAAAGCGAAGGCCCCAATCAGCCCGAACTCGATAAAGGAGAAGAGCGGTGTGTGGTGTCAGGCGATTGGAAATTAATTTTGTCAACCGTGAGAAAACCCGAACTGTATCACTTACCCAGCGACCCGGGGGAACGACAAAACCGCTGGCAAGAGATGGCAAGCTCTGAAACCGTCGCAAATTTGAAAACCCACCTGCAAGCCTGGGCACACAAAACAAGAGATAAACTCGCACCAGGCTTATTGGCGAAAATATGAATAATTAACGGGAGCAGATTTTATGGAATATGTCAACTTTGGTTCTGCGGGCGTGAAAGTAAGCCGGCTGGCACTGGGTCTCGGCTTTCGCGGACAGGCGGATGAGGTGGAAGGACAGAGGGTCATTGAGCGGGCGATAGACCTGGGCATAAACTTAATCGATTGTGCCAATACCTATGGGCCAGGAGATGCTCGCACGCATATCGGGCGTTCAGAAGTGGTGTTGGGCAAAGCCTTGAAGGGCAAGCGCGACGATGTGGTAATCACCTCGAAAGTATTTAGCCGCATCGGCACCGGACCAAATGATCAGGGTCTATCCCGCTATCACATCATGCGGGAAGTGGAGCGCTCGCTGAACCGATTGAACATCGATTGTATCGACGTGTATCTCGTGCATAACTTCGATGAATCGACACCGATTGAAGAAACCGCACGCGCATTGGACGACCTGGTGCATCAGGGTAAAGTGCGCTATATCGGATGTTGCAACCATTCGGCATGGCAAGCGTGCAAAGCACTCTGGATTCAACATGCATTGAACCTGGCACCTTATATGTGCATGCAAAATCCATACAATCTGCTACACCGCGCATTGGAGCGAGAGACTTTTCCCTTTGTGAGAAGCGAGGGCTTGGGGGTGATGGTTTACAGTCCGTTAGCCGTGGGGCTGTTGAGCGGATTTTACAAACCCGACGCGCCTCCGCCTGAAGGTTCGCTGTGGGCAAAACGCCGAATGGACCAATACGAGACCATGATGGCGGGCGCAGAGGGAAAAGTGCTAACAACCCTGTTCGATATCGCAAATGAACTGGACAAAACGCCGGGACAAGTCGCTCTATCCTGGGTCCTATCGCATCCCGAAGTGACCGTGGCAATTACAGGTGGCGACACCCTCGAACATTTAGAAGACAATATCGGGGGCGTGGGGTGGGTTCTGGATGCTGCATTGCGAGAAAAATTGGACGCTGTTTCCGTGAATCTGGAATCCGGACGATAGGTTTTGTTACCCTTGCCAAGCCGTCGTTAAGAGCTGTGGTTGTCAACCATCGCTTTTGTATTTGGGAGTCTAATGATGCATGTAATACGTACATTCTGGTTGCATCTGCTATTGGCAGTTATCGCTCTCGCCTTGTGGGACACGCCCGTGATAAAACCCTTTCGTGTATTTGTGGTGTGGATACACGAAATGGGCCATGCGAGCATGGCGATTGCAACAGGTGGTGAAGTAGAGGAACTGCGCGTACGGTGGAATGAATCGGGTCATGTAATCAGCCGAGGGGGAATATTTCCGCTCATCAGTTCAGCGGGTTATGTCGGGTCCGCCATTCTCGGTGCATTGCTGATTTACACGGGCCGATGGCTGGGCACGCAAAGAATATTGCTCGGTCTGGTTGGCACTTTGCAAATTGGAATGGCTGCACTGTACACGCCATTTGGGACACTCGATTTCTGGTTTGGCGCGATCTGTGGCCTCCTATTGATTCTTGTAACAATTCGATTGGGTAGTTTGTCCCATGTGTTGGCAACCTGGATCGGTATTGTCCTGTGTTTGTACAGTTTATACGATTTTCGCACGGATTTGTGGATGCAGACAGAACGCACCGATGCGGGAATTTTGGCGCGATATTTCGGCATAGAGATACTGGCATATCCAATTGCATTTGTCTGGGCAACCATTTCAATTTATGTCATGTTTAAGGCAATGCGGGGCTTGATCCGCCACAAGACACAAAATGGCGCGGTGGCACCACCTGACCAGACCACGGAGTATTATACACAACCAACACAAGGAGAAACGCGATGACCGAACAAGTTCTGCTGGCGAAATTGACGCGACGCGAGTTTCGGGAGGCACTGGCGCGTGGAGAATTTCAAACGGCGATTATTCCGGTGGGAAGTAACGAGCAGCATTTAGAACACCTGGCCATGGAACACGACACCGCGTCAGCGGCCCATGTCGCAGTGGAGGCCGCCAAACGATTATATCCCCAGGTAATTGTCAACGTGCCAATGGCCGTGGGCATTTCCGAACACCACATGGTACACAAAGGAACCGTGACAGCCAAACCGGGATCGTGGTTGGCAGTATTATTCGACGCAGTCGAAAGCCTGGTGCGCCATGGCGTAAAAAATGTCATCGTGCTGAATGGACACGGCGGCAATGTAGCGCCCTTGCGGGGCATATTTGGTCAATGGCGGCTGTTTTTCAAGATCGACCGCCCCGACGTAAATCTGCAATGGACTTCTTATTGGGATCTCATGTCAAAAGATGTTGCCGAGCAAAATTTAAAAACAAAACGCTATCCGGGACATGCACAGGAATTTGAAACGGCATTTGCCCTCGCATTATGGCCCGAAAACGTGCGCCACGATGCAATGCAAGATCAAGTAGATAAGGAACCTCTGGAAGCCACCGCAGAAGCCGGTGCGGCACTCGTGGAAGATGCGATTGCACAAGTAGCGGCATTTACGCAGGCATTTATCGACGGCGAACATCGCGGAGAAAATATCGAACATCATCCATGATACAGTCATCCGTAGTGTTCATTGCATTGGCCACAGCATTTTCGCTATTGGGCGACCAGATGCTGTACTCCGTATTGCCAACGCATTATGCCGAAATTGGACTGATGCCTTATCAGGTCGGCATCATTCTCTCGGTAAATCGCTGGGTACGCCTGATAACGAACACCCTGGCCGAAAAATTGTGTCAGCACTATAATCTGACGGCTTTGATGACAGGCTCCCTGATTCTCGGAGCCGTATTGACAGCTGTTTATGGTGTAGCCACCTCTTTTCCCATCTTGCTCATCGCGCGCATGCTCTGGGGATTATCCTGGTCATTTATACGCCAGATTGGCCTGATGACCGTGGTAGATACCACGCAGCCATCAATGCTCGGTCACAGGATGGGATTTTATAACGGCGTATCGCGCCTCGGGTCGGTAGGAGGCAATTTTTTAGGCGGACTGGCTCACGACATCATTGGATTTACACTCACACTTTTTTTATTCGCCATCATCTCGTTGCTGGGAACGCCTCTGGGATGGATCGCGCGACGCGCTGTTTTACATGAAAATAAAGAAAAAAAAAGCTTTGAAGACGCGGGCTGGGTACCCAGATTAATGATTTGCGGATTTGTGATCGGATGCGTGGGACCGGGTATTTTGATGTCCACCCTGGGGGTGGTCCTCGTCGAAACCGTGGGCACATCCCTGACCCTATTGGGCATGGTCATTGGCGTAGCCACATTGAACGGCCTGCTGCTATCTTCAAGGTGGATTGCCGACGCGATCGGTGCCCCTTTTCTGGGCCATATCAGCGATCGGTTGGGACGGCGTTGGAGTTCAATCATTTATTTTGGCACCGGGATGTTGGCTCTGTTCTCTGCGTCAATCGCATCAAATATGGGGCTGTTGATCTTGTGCGTGGTCGTGTTTTTTTTGTGTGGTGTTGGCGCAACGGTAGTAATGCACGCCGAGGCGGGAATGCGCGGCTCGCGCTCTGTTGCCGGATACGTAACAGCATCTGACCTCGGCTCGGCAACAGGTCCCATGCTCGGATGGATGACGCAGCAGGTACATTTGCCGTCGGACTGGATTTTTCTCATTGGTGGTGGAATATATGCCATCGGCGCGCTGGTAATTGTATCCCAAAAATAAGAGCGGCACCAAACCTGTGCGCCACTCCCAAACAGCCTCTCATCCGCTTTCATCTGCGTCTATCTGCGTCCATCTGCGGATCATTCACGCCATAAGCCCCCATAACCTTTTCCGATCATCGGACCAATCCTCCCAGCCTTCAATCACGTATTTCAAAGCCTCCACATCTCGCTTGCGACCACCACTCGGAAAATAATTCCACGCCATCGCACGCCTCGGACCCGCTGCCGTCTTCACACCCGTTGCATGCCAGCAACTCGGCGTCCACACCAGCGTCCATCTCGGATCCAGAATCACTTCCACTTCGCGGGGATGCGAGGCAAATAACAACTCGGGCATCTCATCGTGCTGCCCGGTCGCAATTGCGATATGTCGCAATTCTTCTTCGACCTCCTCGCGGGACATCACATGGGTGCCGGGCAATACGCGCAACGGCGCATTGGATGGGTCGTGCCGATCCAATGCCGTACGCATCGAAACCTGCCGTACATCTGGTCCCCCGTCCGCGTGCCAGTGGACCTGCTGGAGCAAACGCCCATCTGCCGACACAATTTTTGACGCATCGCCCAACCCACACGCGCCCACATGCACATCTTCACACCCCAAAATGCGCTGCGCCATACCCACAAATTCTGGCCGCTCCACCGCCTGCAACAACGGCTCGCCCACCATAAAAAACTGACAGGCACCCCGGTTAAAACCCTCAGCCCAATCGGCCTGTAACCACCCCGGTTCAACCGCGCGCTGGCGTTGGTCAATCTCGAACATAGCTTCATCGCCCAGCGGATTTGCAATAAAAAAGAATCCATTGCGATGAAAATGTTCAGCCTGATAATCTGTCATATCTATCTCAGTCCGCCACCTTTACGACGCGCTTCCCAACATTACCACCCCGCATCATATCGATAAATGCCTCGGGCGCATTCTCCAACCCCTCCCAGATATCTTCCCGATAATTAATCCGTCCTTCATTGACCCAAATAGCCATCTGTTTGAGTGCTTCGGCATGCTGGTCTTCAAAGTCAAAGACCAGAAAACCGCGCATCGTCAATCTCTGTGAAATAAAGTGCCACATCATCCGCGGGCCTTGTTCTGGAGCGGTCAAATTGTATTGTGATATTTGCCCACAAACGGAAATGCGACCGCGCACATTCATCAGGGGAAAGGCCGCATCGGAAACCGCGCCACCCACATTGTCGAAGAATACATCAATACCATCGGGACACTGGCGTTGCAATTCAGCACTGTAATCATCGACCTCCTTGTAATTGAAAGCGGCATCAAAACCCAGTTCATCAACCACATGGGCGATCTTTTCATCTGATCCCGCCACACCCACAACGCGACAACCCACGATTTTGGCAATCTGTCCCACAATTGATCCCACAGCACCAGCAGCCCCCGTCACCAGCACAGTCTCACCTTCTTTGGGCTGCCCAACTTCCAACAATCCAAAATACGCCGTAAGCCCAGGCATGCCCAACACCCCCAAAGCCGTTGACACAGGTGCAAGGTCTGGATTGACCTTGCGCAAATTTGATCCCTTAGACACGCCATAAGCCTGCCATCCAATTTGCGCCTGGACAATATCGCCAACCTCAAAATTGGGATCATTCGACGCGATCACCTCACCCACCGTGCCGCCCACCATCACATCGCCAATTTGCACATTTGCCGCATACGACGCCCGATCATTCATTCGCCCGCGCATATAGGGATCAACCGACATAAACAGCGTTCTCGACAACACCTCGCCTTCTCCTGGCTCTGGAATAGGCGTTTCAACAAGCTTAAAATCCTCCAGCACTGGAAATCCTTCAGGACGTGCAGCAAGCGTAATCTGACGGTTCATTTTTTTCCTCCAATAAGGTTTGTCATACTCCAAATATCCCCTTTATATTACAAATCATCGCCTCAAAACACAACTGGTTTGATACGGATTCGTCTGGACAAATGCCCCAGACTCATATACATTGTTGCTCTCTGCTCCCCATCTACATCAGTAGAATTGGAACTTTATTTTGCGTTAAAAATTTAAAGGATACCTGCTCGATCATTACTATTCATTTAACGGGAATCGCATGAACCTCGTCCAAATCAGATTTGGAAATACGCTAAGCGGTCAAATTTATCGGGCGCGCCAGGCGCAGCGTGAATTTCAAAAAAGACTATCTGCCCAGCCCTGCGATGTCCAGATAGAGACGCGCTCAAAAACTCCTTCTGCTGACTTGAAGTTACCCTATTGGCCGAATATGATGCGTGCGAGCCTGTTGAATCTCATAATTTTCATCGCCGTTTTTTGGCTCTATCCCGAATACCATCCCACCGTACATCTGACGAAATCCGCATTCAAAGCTATAACAGTTGATATTCCCGAAACAAATCAACAAAAGCGCCCGCCACCGCCACCGCGCCCTCAAGTGCCACTTGCCGTTGAAGGCGACGAGGTACCTGAAGATGTGACAATTGAATCAACCGAACTGGACCTCGACCAAATATTTATACCCAATATGGCGAGCACAGAAGGAACCGACTTAGACGAACCACTCGACTATACAGAGATCGACTACAAACCGCATCCAAGCCGAATTGTCGTGCCGGAATATCCCGCTGAAGCGCGAAAAAAAGGCCTCGAAGGCAAAGCCATGGTCAAAGTACTGGTTGACAAGGTAGGCCACGTAGAAGACGTCCAGTTTGTACACGGCCCGGAAATTTTCAGAGAAGCAGCCCTGGACGCAGCGCGGCAATATCAATTTCGCCCCGGCAAACACCAGGGAGAACGCCGCAAAGTCTGGATGTTTATGCCAATAGAATTTTCGCTGAAGCGATAATAGAGGCACGATTTCGCCCCGGCAAACACCAGGGAGAACGCCGCAAAGTCTGGATGATTATGTCAATAGAATTTTCGTTGGATTAGATCCCCTCCTTCCATTCCCTCTTATACCCACAGCCCTTCAGAGCATGGTACTCGTTGAATCCCATCGTACGCGCAGGTATCAAACCACCTCTAAGGAGAAAAAATGTCCGATTGGAAAACCCGTCCGTGGGACGGCAGCCCTGTTCCCTATCCCGATCCCGCCATTGAAAGTCTGGACACACGCTTTGAAAAATACGCCATTGGCAACGCCGCGGTCGAGCGTCTCTGTACGGGCCTGCGCTGGGGCGAAGGCCCAGTGTGGTTTGGGGATGCGCGTTGTGTGCTCTTCAGCGACATCCCCAACAATCGCGATGGCAGCCTCAGCGTCTATCGTCAACCTTCCAATTATTGCAATGGACACACCCGTGACCGAGCAGGACGTCTGATCACCT
The DNA here is from genome assembly GCA_021295695.1 of Candidatus Latescibacterota bacterium. Lineage (GTDB taxonomy): Bacteria > Latescibacterota > UBA2968 > UBA2968 > UBA2968 > VXRD01. The sequence goes on along the minus strand of JAGWBW010000095.1, from coordinate 11,232 downwards.
GTGAACACGGCACGCGCCGCGTCACCCGCACCGAATACGACGGTACCATCACCGTGCTCATCGACAGCTTTGAGGGCAAACCGCTCAACGCGCCCAATGACATCACCACGCATTCCGACGGCAGTATATGGTTCACCGACCCGGGATACGGCATTATGCTCGACTACGAAGGTCACATTGCCGACTATGAACTGCCCATCAGCGTCTATCGCCTCGATCCCACCACGGGAAATGCCACAGTTGTTGCCGACGATTTTGTGCGCCCCAACGGGCTGTGTTTCTCTCCCGACGAAAAAATTCTCTATATCACCGATACCGGCTCCTCTCATGGATTGGGAGGACCTGCACATATTCGCGCTTTTGATGTGGAAAATAGCCACCTCAAAAACAGTCGCATCTTTGCCGACATGGCGCCCGGATTTGCCGATGGCATTCGCTGCGACATTGACGGCAACCTGTGGAGCAGCTCGGGTTGGGGCAATCCCGAAGATAACGGCGTCAAGATTTTCGCGCCCGATGGCGACCTCATTGGCAAAATTCACCTGCCCGAAGTGTGTTCCAATCTTTGCTTTGGCGGACAAAAGAAAAACCGCCTCTTCATGACAGGCGGCATGTGTTTGTACTCAGTCTATGTCGAAGCCAAAGGCGCGCAAAGGCCATAGAGCAAAAGAAAAAGGAGAATTTTATGTCACAACAAACAAAAATTTGGCCCCTGAGTATTTTGCTCCTTCTGCTGATTTTATTTTTTAATTTCTGGATGTGGGACAATGACGCACTGATCCTGGGAATGCCGATCAATTTGCTTTACCACATCGGCCTGTGCGTCCTGACCACACTCTCTATGCTCGTAATTGTGCGCCTGGCATGGCCTCATCATTTAGATGAGGAGGATGCGGAATGATTATTGCGGTTGTCGCAATCTATCTGGGGCTGGTCATAGTAGTCGGCACTCTGGGGCATCGGCTATTTCGCAATACCGCAGAAGATTACTTTGTCGCAAGCCGAAGCATTGGTCCTGTAGTCCTGTTGATGACACTATTGGGCACCAACCTCACTGCATTTACAATGCTGGGGGCATCTGGAGAAGCCTATCGTCTGGGAATTGTCGTCTTCGGTCTGATGGGCGCGAGTTCGTCCATTTTGATTCCATTTCTCTTTTATTATCTCGGCACAAAAAGCTGGTGGTTGGGCAAACGGTTTTCCTATGTCACCCAAATCCAAATGATCCGGGACCGCTATACATCCCCAGCACTGGGCACGCTCTTATTTGTCGTAGTGGTGTTGTTGATGCTACCCTACATCCTGATAGGAGTCAAAGGCGGGGGCGATGCACTCGCGGCAATCACGCGCGGTGAGTGGCCAGGTTGGGCTGGCAGTTTGCTCGTATGTGGCGTGACATTTTTATACGTAACCTATGGCGGAATGCGAAGTACCGCCTGGGCAAATACCTTTCAAACAACAGTATTTATTCTCGTGGGCATTATTGCCTATCTCGTCATTATGGATCACTACGGCGGGATCGGCGAGGCTATGGCAACGCTGCGCGATACGCACCCCGAATTTGTGGTTTTTGGCAGCGGCTCTTATACCGTGTTCAAAATACTCTCCTATCTCCTCCTGCCCATCAGTGTTGCGGCATTTCCCCATATTTACGGCCATTGGCTTTCCGCCCGAACCGCGCGGTCATTTCAAACGCCTATTGTATTCTATCCCCTGTGTATCGCCGCCGTGTGGGTGCCCAGTGTCACTCTGGGAATGGTCGGTCGTATTGATTTCACAGCACCGCTGAACGGCCCCATTCTGATTGAATTAATTCTGGCACATACGGGCGGCGTGCTGGCAGGGTGCCTGGCGGCAGGTGTTTTTGCGGCAATAATGTCTTCGCTCGACTCTCAAACCCTTGCCCTGGGGGCGATGTTTACCGAAGATATTGTGCGATTTTACGGTTTTGACAATCAGTTGTCCGAAAAACAGCAAATCTTGTTCGGACGCCTATTTGTCGCTGCATTCCTCGTATTGGCCTTTGTCGCGTCGCTATTTACAACGCGGTCAATTTTTGAACTCGGCGCGTGGTCACTCACGGGTTTTGCGGGATTGGTACCCATATTCGTCGGCGCGCTGTATTGGAAGCGCAGCACAAAGCAGGGCGCAACCGTGGCAATCCTGAGTGTAATTGGTCTATGGCTATTTTTTTATGCAGATTCCCTGAATGTAGAAGGTGCGTACAGTATTGGTGGAACCGGTTTGATCCCCGCTGGTATTATCGTCCCTGTTTCCGCGCTCATTCTCATCCTCGTGTCTTTCGCCACCACGCCACCTCGTGATGCAGATCGATTTTTTTGAATTAGAAGTATAGCACGCCCCTGCGCCCGGTCATCCAACGCACAACAGGACATTTCTTTATAGAGATGTCCTGTTTATTTTTACTCAATAAATGGCCCCTCCTCCTCGAGCTGCTTTTGAACGCGCTCAAAGTCGGGAGATTCGTTTCTGACGAGGCGTTCGAAATGGATACCGCGCAACGCGCCTTCTTCAAAGCCCGTAAGATTTTGAACATTGGGTTCGCCACGGGTATAATACTTGCGTCCATAAGGCAAATGGACCACGCCAATGACATCGAGTTTGGGAATGTGTTGGCGTTGGGCGGCCTGCTTGAGTTTCTCTTCATCGACCTCAATCCCAAGCCCCGCACCCTCGGGCACACGACAAAAGCCTTCGGTCGGTAGCATTTGAGATGTGGTAATATCGTCTTCGTATTGATCGTCCAGGGTAATAATATGCGCAGTTGCCGTGGGCAAGACAGCCGCCTGATGCAACGTAAAAGCCTTCATCAGGGTATTGCCCGATTGCTGGAGAAGCGTCTGGATATTGGCCTGACCGTACGCAAATCCCTTTTGCATGGTATCGCCAATGCGGCCACCAATCATGTAAACATCAGCAGTGCCGTGTAAAACTTCCTGCATACCGCCGAGTTGGGGATTGTGCAGGATAAGGGGCAGTTGCGTTTTTTGTCTCAGTGTGCGCCAGCCATCAATATCGGCCCAGGGCAGTGGATCTTCAATAAAACCGACCACCGGATAATTGCGTTCGAGCTCGGCAACAATGGGAAGCACAACCCCCATCGTGCGGTTGTGGTTAAAATCCCAGTGGAGCTTAAAGCCCTCTGGCGCGACCTCGGCAGCGGCTCGCGTTTGTTCAATAACATCATATCGCACATCGGAGTGCATTTTGAAAATGCGATATCCCTGATCAACAGCACGCTGGATTTCTT
>JAGWBW010000095.1:0-7931 GCA_021295695.1 Candidatus Latescibacterota bacterium | reverse complement strand
GCATCTCTCACCTTTTGCCCCAGGAGCTTATAGGCAGGCACTTCGAGGTACTTACCCATAACATCGTAGAGCGCCATACCAAGAGCCATATTGAAATTATTGTGCAAAAAGTCAAAGGGATTGCGCCCAATCAACGGCTCGATTTCCTCGGATGCAATTGCAGAACGGTCTTCGTAATCGCCATAACCGACCAAGCCGTTATCCGTATGGATTTTGACCACCACATGCTGATCGATATCATACATACGCGTGCGCCCGTGATGGTTATCGTAGCGTTTTGCCAATGGCATCGCAATGGGGATGACTTCAATATCGGTGATTTTCATCTTAGCCTCCTATATGTGGGGATTGATAATACATAATGAATGCAAGAAAATTTACTGTCAAGTACCTTCATCCCGCCCTATCTTGATTGCTTGAATCTCTTTGTGCGATCTCATTAACCACTGGAGCAAACAATGCACCTGATTGCCAGGACAGCAGACGATTTTCGCCAGTTCTGGAATGGCGAACGAAATTTTCTTATCGACTCTGAGTTGTTCAAATTTGAAATGCCACTCAGATCCATCGAAGAAGTTATAGATATTTTGCGACGCGATCCTGAGGCCCGTATTCAATTTTTAGATGACAGCTTGAGCGATGCAGAGCAAAATGCTCTGGTCGAAAAATTTAAGACTGCCCCCATAGAAAAAGCCGCCGAAATGCCGATTAGTCTGGCACATTTTCATTTGCAAAATTTTTATGGCGCGGGACAATTCCTCGAACACTTTCAAGAATGTTTGATGATTCCCTGGCGCACATTCCTGTCTCAACTCGGATTTACGTGGCAAAGATGTTATCCCATTATTTTTATCTCTGGAAAAGGGTGTAGCTCAACCTATCATGCAGATTCTTCGCATGTACTCGCGTGGCAAGTTTATGGAGAAAAACACTTTCACGGGTTTTTAGAACCGGAAAAACGCGAACCTGTTCAGAAACTCGTGGAAAATCGAACAGGCGTTACGCGTATTGATATCCCCCAAATAGATCCGGCAGATATTTTGACCTATGACATGCAACCTGGCGATTTGCTGTGGAACCAGTTATTAACGCCCCACTGGGTTGACGCAGGCGAAGATGAAGTCGCCATGAGCTTTAATATTTCTCATGGTGGCGTCGCCTATCGCGGTGAATTTTGCCCAAACGAACAGGTACTGCGCCAACACTGGGAAAAAAATCCCAAAAGCGCGTGGCTGGTTGATGTGAGGTATTGAGAATCTGCTGACCGCTAATACAGGAGGTGTATCGTGAACTTGACCATGCAGAGGCAGTCCTTATTGTGGGATGACAGTGAACATACGGTTTGGGAAACAATAACAGAACGGATCTATTGGCCTCCCGAGCAAACAGTCCTGCTGTTATGCGATGTGTGGAACAACCACTGGTGTCGTGGTGCAGTCGAGCGATTAGAAGCGATGATTCCCCGCATGAACGCTGTTGTGCAAAGCGCGCGAAAGCAAGGTGTAACCATTATTCACGCCCCCTCGGGCACGCTCGATGTTTATGCCAACACGCCTGCGCGGAGACGGATATTGGATGTCCCGTCCGTTGAACCGCCTGAAAATCTGGATCACGCTGATCCCCTACTGCCAATCGACGATTCGGATGGCGGGTCAGACACAGGTGAAGATCCCAAGAAAATCAATACACAGGTCTGGACGCGGCAACACGCTGGGATAGATATTGACCATAAACGGGATATTATTTCCGATCAGGGACAAGAAATTTATAGCTATATGCAGCATCGGGAAATCGACAAAATGATCATCATGGGCGTGCATACCAACATGTGTGTATTACATCGCACATTTGCGATTAAACAAATGACGCGCTGGGGCATTCAGGTCGTGCTAATTCGAGATTTGACCGATGCGATGTACAACCCGGCAAAGCCGCCTTATGTGAGCCATGAAGCGGGCACACAATTAGTCATCTCGTTTATTGAAAAATTTTGGTGCCCAACAATTCTAAGTAATGATTTACTATGAGGTATGCGATGAGTAAACAGCCCAATATCTTATTTGTTACGACAGACCATTTGCGATATGATACGCTGGGATGCACGGGGGATCGCGTCATCCAAACGCCTGCAATTGACGCCCTATCTGAGAGGAGTACGCGATTTTCAAAGTGCTTTGTACAAAATCCCGTATGTTCACCGTCGCGTGCGACATTTATGACCGGACGTTATCCAAAAAATCACGGCGTAAAATGGAACGGTTCAAAGCTCAACGAAAATGAAATAACAATGGTAGAAGCATTCAAAAACCAGGGCTACACAACCGCCAGTGTGGGCAAACACGGCATTGGACAGCAGCATTTTCGACAGATACTTGATCACATGGACGCCGTGGGAATACGCCGGGGATGGAAAGAGCGCGCAGATGGGAATTATACAGTCACCGATCCCAATCCATTTGAGCAATATGTTCGCGACCGGGGATACGAGTATAAAACGGGATACGCCCTGCCCAATTTTCGCAAAAACCTCGGTGCCGTGCCATCCGATCTCCCCGAAGATTGCCACATTGATGCCTATGTAGGAATGAAAAGCATTGAATACCTCGAAGGACTGGATACGAGCAATCCCTTTTTCTTATGGGTGGGATTCTACGGACCTCACCACCCTTATGTTCCCTCTGGGCATTTTGCAAACATGTACGATCCCAATGCAATGCCCCCCTTTCGACACTCAGAAGACGACATTGCAAAAAAGCCGCCTGAATACGGTTTGTATTTCAAAGCAGAACACCACAAATACCGCGGGTTTGACCAGGCTTCCGACGAAATATTCCGCAAGATGAAGGCGGCGTATTACGGCATGGTATCCCAAATTGACCATCAGGTGGGCCTGATCGTCGAGACATTAGAGAAAAAGGGCGTAGCGGATGAGACCATCGTGGTTTTTCTATCGGACCACGGTGAATTTTTAGGCGATCACGGTATCCCGGCCAAAGCGCCATTTCTTCTGGATTGTATGTTACACATACCGTGTTTTATTGCCGTGCCCGGTCGTGCTGGCAGCGACTGCGATGCCCTGACCGAAACCGTAGATCTATTTCCCACACTCGCACAGCTATCGGGTTTTGATGCGCCCGAATGCGTGCAGGGCATGGATTTATCGCCGCTGATGAACGGCGATAAACCGAAAATACGAGACATAATCTTTGCCGAAGCGGTCGATAAACGCTGCATCCGCACGCGAGAATGGAAATATATTCACTATCCGGCAAAAAATTACGGTGAGTTGTACAATCTAATCGACGATCCCTTTGAATTGAACAACTTATACGATACACAGCCGCAAAAAAGGGAAGAGATGACGCGAGCTTTTTACGCCCACATGGATGCGACCGAAGATTTTATCCATCCGAAATACGATCGTTTTACCGCCAAACAGGGCGAGCCTGTAACGCATTATATGACCTGGTGATGAGTGCATGGAGATATCGGATTGGTTTTTAATTGGCGCGGCGTGTATAACATCGATGATCGCGGCTATTGGCGGCGTTGGCGGCGGCGTTGTTCTTATTGCGATTATGCCGGGTTTTCTCCCCGCAGCGGCGATTATCCCGGTCCACGGATTGGCTCAAATTGCCAGCAACTTGAGCCGTGCGCTCTTTGGCCTCAAGCATACCGAATGGCGTCTTGTGGGACAATACGCAATCGGAGCAGTGATCGGTGCCGTGTTGGGTTCTCGTTTTATTGCCGACTTTAAATGGGAAACCATGCCCCTCTTTTTGGGCATTTTTATTTTGCTCATTACGTGGATGCCCAAATTTTCTCGCGCACCCGATTTACCCGCAAAATTCACACTTCTGGGTGCTTTTCAAACGGCTTTATCTCTGTTTCTTGGCGTAAGTGGTCCGCTCAATATGCCATTTCTCCTGCGGGAAAACCTGCCCCGAGATCGCACGGTAATCACGCATTCGGTTCAGATGACATCGAGCCATGCGATGAAAATTTTGACCTTTGGATTTTTGGGTTTTGTCTTTGCACCGTATTGGAAATTGGTCGTTGGTATGATCGCTTCGGCATCTCTTGGGTCTTACCTGGGAACGCTGATCCGCGGGCGCGTACCCGAGCACCATTTTCGCGTACTTTTACGGTGGCTGGTAACACTGCTCGCCGTACGCATGATTTTGTATGTTCTATTTTCAACCTCATAATCAGAAAAGGATCAATAATGGGTAATATCTTCCGCTGGGGCATTATCGGCCCCGGCAGTATTGCACACAAGTTCGCCACGGGATTGCACGCACTCGACGATGCACAACTCGTCGCCGTGGGATCGCGCAGTCAGGATCGCGCCGACGCCTTTGCCGATAAGTATGATGTACCCAATCGCCACGCCTCTTATGAGGCACTCGCCGAAGACCCAGAAGTCGATGCGGTTTATGTGGCAACGCCCCATCCCTTTCACAAAGAGCACACTATCTTATGCCTTAAAGCAGGCAAGCCCGTGTTGTGCGAAAAACCCTTTACAATCAACCAGCACGAAGCCAGAGAAGTTATCGAAGTCGCCCGCAGCGAAGGCGTGTTTTTGATGGAAGCCATGTGGACCCGATTCTTGCCCATTACCAAACAGGTAAAGGCGTGGGTCACAGACGGCGCAATTGGCGAGGTGCGAATGTTATATGCCGATTTTGGATTTCGCGCCCGCCTCAATCCCGAAGGTCGCTTGTTCGATCTCGCGCTCGGCGGCGGCGGACTACTCGATATTGGGATTTATCCCATCTCTTATGCGTCCCTGATTTTCGATACGCAACCTGCCACCATTGCGAGCCAGGCGCATATTGGCGAGACCGGAATAGATGAACAGGCGGCTATGGTATTTGGCTATGATAAAGGGCAACTCGCATTGATTTCGTGCGGTGTGCGAATCAAGACCCCACACGAGGCAAAAATATTGGGCACAGATGGCATGATCACAGTGCCGCAATTTTGGGATGGACGCACGGCAACCCTGTCCGCTGGCGACAAAGAGGAAGTGATAACACTGGAATGCGCTGGAAATGGATACGAATGTGAAGCCGCCGAGGTGGCCCGCTGTGTAAGAGAAGGCAAGCTGGAAAGCGATCTCATGTCACACGACGATACGCTTGCCAATATGCAGACACTGGACGCGATTCGAGAACAATGGGGATTGAAATATCCGATGGAAAGGGAATAATACTATGCCAATGGAATACGGCACAATTGAAGGAATGGAGAAAAAAATTTCGCGTATTTTGCAAGGTACCATGATGTTGCGCGAAGACGACCTGCAAGGATCATTTGACCTGTTAGACGGTGTGTGGGCACTCGGCGTCAACGGCTTTGACGGAGCATATATTTACGGCGGTGGGCAGTGTGAACGCGTTTTGGGGCAATGGCTCGACGAGCGCGGCCTGCACGACAAAGCCGTTATATTGACAAAGGGCGCACACCACACTGGGAAGAAAAACAAAGTCACGCCAGTTGATATTACAGCAGATCTGACCACCTCATTGGAGCGTTGCCGGACGGATTTTATCGACATCTATGTATTACACCGCGATGATCTCAATGTTGAAGTTGGACCAATAGTAGAGATATTAAACGAACACAAAGCAGCAGGCCGGATCGGACTATTTGGCGGATCGAACTGGACCGTGCCGCGCATACAGGAAGCCAATGAATACGCATATAAGCACAATCTGGAACCCTTTACCGTGAGCAGCCCCAATTATAGCCTTGCAGAACAGGTGAAAGAACCCTGGAGAGGTTGTATCAGCATCAGTGGGCCTCGCAATGAGGCGGACCGGGCGTGGTACGCAGAACAAAACATGCCCCTGTTTACCTGGTCGAGTCTCGCGCAGGGATTTTTCTCTGAAGACTACAAAGCAAATCTACCGGGTTCCTGTGTCGATGCCTATTGTTACGAACAAAACTTCAAACGCCTGGACCGTGCGGGAGAACTGGCAAAAGAAAAAGGACTGACCGTGCCACAAATCGCGCTGGCATTCAACCTGAATCAGCTCCTGAATCTCTTTTCACTAATCGGCGTATTCCATCCCGATGAGTGCAAAGCCAATATCGAAGCCCTCAATTTGAAACTCACACAAGAAGAGCTCGATTGGCTGGACTTGAAACGCGACGAGCGATGAAAAGCGCGAATAGACGGATAGACGAATAGACGAACCCAGCCCAAACCACCCAACGGGCGGGCACAGGGGCACCGCCCCTACATTGATGAACTGGCCTGAACCAGTTGTACATCGTCCTGTTGATTCGCATGAAAAATATAAAAGGTCGATGGAACATTGCCCATCGGCCCTTTCTTTAAACTAATTGTACTACCTCAAATCTTTTGCCGCGACCAACCGCGTTTGACCTCTGGCTGTCTGCGGAATCCCTTTTGTGGTTTGGTACCCGTTGCCCCCAGAGCCTGTTGTCGTCTGTGATGGGCTTCCCACTGGCGTTGTGCGCGCTGACCGTCATTTGAAGACAGCCACGCATCCAATTTTTCTTTAGATACGCCATTCTCCGTCACAATGCCCCCTTTTTGAAATGCCTGCCGCCTGCGCTTGCTTTCGCCCCGCGAGCATCCCAATTTTCGAGCCATGTGTTTGTCGTCTTCGCCAGCAGCCAAAAGATCTGCAAAAGTGCGAAAAAATATTTCTGCGTCGTCAATCTGAAGATGAGCCATGAGAGCCTCCTGATCTTTTCTAACGTAGCGTATCTAAAAAATGAGACAAATACGAGTAAAATTTGTTTCAAACAAAAGGTAAGACGTAAAAGGTGAGATGTCTCCCCCCTCACTTCCTTGCCTTTCATCTGTGTCCATCTGCGTCCATCTGCGTCCATCTGCGGATACTTCTCACCTCATCCTCGATTCCGACATCCACATATCGGGATTATTGCCGAGTTTATCTTTAACACCTTCTGTAATTTCAGATAGGCGTTTCAGAATCTCTTCTGACAATACGAGATCAACTGACGGAAGATTCCATTGCACTTCATCGGGATTTCTCGCACCCACCAGAAGCGATGTAATGCCGGGTTGTTGTAGTGCCCAGGCAAGGGCAAGCTCTGCCATTGCAACGCCTGCTTCATCGGCAACAGCGCAAATTTTTTCCAACGCGTCAAACACTTCGGCCTCACAGCCTTCTTCGCCGTGTTTGGACATGGGGCGATCACTAGCAAACAGGCGCGTTCGCGCCAGCCCATCTGGCACATCATCCGCAGAGACATAACGTCCGGTAAGCAACCCCTGCATCAGTGGGCTATAACAGATTATGCCAATATTGTTTTCCAAACACATCGGCTGAATCTCGCGTTCAATAACGCGCCAGAGCAAGCTAAAGGACAACTGATTGGTGACAATATCGGCAACGGCGAGCAAATCACTCAGATCACCGCAGGCAAAATTGCAAACGCCAATGGCCCGAATTTTTCCCTGATCGCGGAGACGCTGAAGCGCGCTTGCTGTTTCTGCAATGGGAATATTGTGATTGGGCCAGTGAATTTGGTACAAATCGATATAATCTGTTTGCAGATTTTTCAGGCTCTGTTCGCAGGCTTTGGGCAAATCATCAGACGAAAGATGACCACCGCCAACTTTGGTGGCGATCACCGCGTCTTGCCGACGACCTTTGAGACCCTGCCCGAGCACGCGTTCGGACTTGCCATAGCCTTCTGCCGTATCAAAAAAGGTGATACCCGCATCGAGCGCGGCATGCACGGTCGCAATAGATACATCGTCGTCTTGCTCTCCCCAAACATCACCACCGGCAAAAGGCCAGCAGCCCAGAGCAATAACAGAGACATCGATATTCGTACCGGGAAGTTTGGTGTATTTCACAATTCTCTCCTACCGATACCAGGTGCCTTCTAAATAACGCGCTGAGAGACGGCGAGACAATTCGCGC
>JAGWBW010000377.1:2845-3407 GCA_021295695.1 Candidatus Latescibacterota bacterium | reverse complement strand
TATCTGAGAGATAGCCTCATTCATTTTCTTCTCCTGAACGCGTTGCGTAAGAATTATCACAGGCATGTAAGCAGCGGTTACTGCTGATTCCTTCTGGAGTATTGTTTCAATATTAATTTCCAGATTACCCAGTATTCTGGAAACATCAGCCAATGCGCCTGGGCGATTCACCATTTGTATACGGAGATAGCAGGCAGTTTCTACTTCTTCCATGGAGAGGATCTGGATATCAGACAATGCATCAGGCTGAAAAGCCAGGTGTGGAACCCGATTTTCCGGGTCAGCAGTCAAGACACGAACCACATCTACTATATCTGCGACAACTGAGGAAGCTGTTGGTTTTGAACCTGCCCCTGCACCAGAATAAAACATCGGGCCGGCGACATCCGTTTGGACCAGGAGTGCATTCATAACTCCTTCAACGCCGGCGATGTTGTGATGTTGAGGTATCAAAGTTGGATGAACGCGTAGCTCCAAGCCTTTAGCGGTTTTACGGGTTATTCCCAAGTGCTTGATCCGATAACCTAGCTCACTTGCATAAGCGATATCCCGCTGTTCAATT
>JAGWBW010000377.1:0-2498 GCA_021295695.1 Candidatus Latescibacterota bacterium | reverse complement strand
CCATTCTCGATTGCATTTAAGACTACCTCCCTGGCCAGTTCGACCACACCGGTCAACTCGCAAATTATGTCGATATCAGCATGATTGGTAACAGCAAATGGATCTGTGACCAGTTTAATATCATCAGAAGGGATGGGGCGCTTTTTATCAATATGTTTCACGCTCGCAAGACTGACCTGTATTTCTCGACCGGACCTGCGCGAAATTTCATTGGCATTGTGAATTAGTATATCTACAACACCACTGCCAACAGTACCAAGACCTATTAGTCCCACTTTAACTGGAGACATCTCTTTTGTAGATATATAGTTAATATCTCCTGTTTTTATATGTCGCTCCATTGATCTTTCTCTCATACCAGATCTACATCAGTTGAAGCGTGTAGCTTTCTCATAAACGAGTTTTGGTTCGAAAAATCTTCAACCCAAAACTCACATTTCCCCTCCAAGCGCGCGCCTACACCTATGAAATGCCACCCCAGTGTTTCAGCCGCTTGTAAATCCCATTCTGCATCGCCGATATATACGATGCGATTGAAACGGCTTCTTAATGCAAACAGACATTTCTTCATAATTTCCACACGCTTGTCACTATCATCGCTCGAAAACAGGACAGCATTTTCCAAGTCAAGTCCTGCCTGCTGAAGTTTCATTTCGGCAGTATGCCTCCAACCGCCTGTGGCAAATCCAACTTTATACCGCGGGTCTGATAGAAGTTTATCAATCAGGCCAATTGCCCCTTTCTTTGGGCGGCACTCACCACTGTTTTAAAGATGCCGCCTGACCAGTTCACCGAATTTATTGCGGACTTTCCCTATTTGTCCTTCTTCACAAATCTTATTCTCATCCATTATTTGTCGTAATATGCCTGTGTCAGTCACGTTTTTGTAATGCTTCCAATTATCCTTGATGATAACGTCGCCCAGAACATCTAATTGAAAACTATCGACCAGGGTTCCATCAATATCAAATATCACGGCAATCATCTTTTATCATTACACACCGTTATAAGATTATTGCATTCATACATCCCCAGTTCATGAGGGTCCAATAGATCATATCAATAGGGATTTAAGATGAATTCATACAAAGGTGGATGCTCTTGCAAGAATATAGTGATATCACTATTCCTTGATTCAGAGCTCTCACAGCACATTCCAAGAGCATGTCAATGTAGTTATTGCAAGAAGATAAATGCAGCTTATATTTCATTTTCCAATTGGAAGTTGGAAGTCAGGATAAAAAATTCTGGCCATATTAATAAAATTAGATTTTCAACCAGAACTGCTGATTTCGTGTCTTGCAAATTTTGTGATGAGTTGATTTATGTTGTCAGTAAAATTGGGAATAAAAATTACTCGGTTGTTAATATAACAGCTTTCAAAAATATTCAATTTTCAGACCCTATAAAGACTGACTTTGATAGTGAGGTTCAGTCAGAGAGGATGATTCGCCGGAAGTTGAACTGGATTTCAAATGTCTGTATCGAACAAGTATAACCCGTTCCAGGAGCTAGCTATATCCAATTAGCTGTACAATTCATAGTTATCTTTAAAATTTTTGAAACACTACGCAAGCAAATTGGCTACCTTTGAAGGGCAGATCAATGTCAACTAAAAACCTCACAGGTCAGTGTCAATGTGGATATGTAAAGTATAAAGTCACAGGAATACCTGTAACCATGTTCGCTTGTCACTGTAAGGAATGTCAGAGGCAATCATCCAGTGCATTTGGCCTGGCACTCTGGGTGCGCTCATACAAGTTGAAACTTATTACGGGTTCTATAAATACGTGGGTGAGGACTACTGCGAGCGACATTGAAATGGCTTGTGATTTTTGTCCACGATGTGGTTCAAGATTGTTCCATAGATTGATGAGCCAAACTGATATCATAAGTATGAAACCTGGCACCTTAGATAATGCAGATGCGTATAAACCCGTTGGTCATATTTGGATGAGCAGGGCGCACAAATGGCTGAAAATCGATGATAATTGCCTTATATATGATACTAATCCAGATACTTTTGATGAAATGATAGAGGCTTGGTCAAGACTTGAACAATAATTATTCAACCGTCTGAATAGAGGATTTCAAAAAATATGGATAAAGACACAGCGTTTAAATTCGCTGAGGAGTGGATAGCCTCGTGGAATGCTCGTGAATTAGATCGTATTCTCTCCCACTATGAAGATGATTTCCAAATGTCGTCATCGGTAATTACACAAATTATTGGAGAAGCATCGGGCGTACTCAAAGATAAGGCGGCTGTTGGCGATTATTGGGCAAAAGCATTCGCACACTACGACCTCTAAAAGGCACTTCACCGAATGGGTTATGAATTGGTCTACCCGGCTGTGATAAGTCCTAATCTACATCATTGGCGATCAAGTCAACTCACTTATGTTGCAGAAGAAATGAGTCGTACCTGAATAGATTAGATGATATCCAGACGCAATACGTATTCGGCGATAGCTTCACCTACAATCTGATGCTGATTT
>JAGWBW010000376.1:1737-2344 GCA_021295695.1 Candidatus Latescibacterota bacterium | reverse complement strand
CCAATACAACCGCACGTCGAATTTTATTTTCTAACTCGCGCACATTACCCGGCCAGTCGTGACTTGTGAGGGCTTTTATTGCACCCACTGTCAGCTCCCCAACCGACTTGTTTGCATCTTCTCTTGCCCGAATGAGCAGATGTTTGGCCAGTAATGGCACATCTTCCATGCGTTCTCGCAAAGGAGGCATATTGATCTGAATCACATCCAACCGATAATACAAATCTTCGCGGAACGAGCCTTTCTCAACTTCCTGTTTTAAGTCTCGATTGGTCGCTGCAATAATGCGTACATCCACTGCCCGATCTTCTGTTTCTCCTACTCGCCGCACCTCCCCTTCTTGCAAGACCCGCAACAAACTCCTTTGCAACTGTGGTGAAGCATCCGCGATTTCATCTAAAAAGACCGTGCCTTCATTGGCCTCCTCAAAAATCCCAATGTGATTTTCAGTCGCACCTGTAAACGCTCCTTTTTTGTGCCCGAACAACTCACTTTGCAACAACTCTGGTGAAAGTGCGGCACAATTTTGCGACAAAAAGCGCTGGTCTTTGCGTGTACTATTGTAGTGTATGGCACGCGCAGCCAATTCTTTGCCCGTCCCTGTTTC
>JAGWBW010000376.1:0-1582 GCA_021295695.1 Candidatus Latescibacterota bacterium | reverse complement strand
CCACCAGATTCGCAAATGCTTGTAAAAACGTCTGGTCTGCTTCAGAAAATGCGTTGCCAATACCGCGATGATCCACATACAGGGTACCCATCACACCTTCGCTAACATGAAATAGGGGTACGCACAATATAGACCGGATATTGTAGTCCATCACGCTTTGATACCGATTGAGCCTGTCGTCTGTCTGTGCATCAATACTCAAAATAGGTTCATTTGTTTCAATAACCCGACGAATAATACCCCGACTCAGTGCTTCCGCATCATCTGCTTCTACATTGTGGTAACGTACCGCATCAACCATAAAGCCTTTTGGAGTCTTATTTTTTACCGCAATAAGTACTCGCTCTGCTGGATAGACAACCAGCAAGTTACCCAAAGTTCGATCCAATAATACTTTGACATCGCGCTCTGTTGTCAATTCTCGGCTCACATCGTAAAGCAAGCGCCAGCGATCAACAGACAAGGTATCGACCGAAATCTCAGAACTGGATGCGGCATCCCTGCCGCGACCATCTTTGTCGCCAGATAATTGATTTAATAGCATCTGTGTTTTCTCAAAAAAATAGGACATTTCCATTTCTCCAAATGCCTGTTTTGCCGTTTCGAGATACTCCGTAGCTCTTGTCATATCATCGCGCTGGAGATAAAATTCTCCTGCCATCAGCAGCGCACGCGCCCAGTGGTCGCCTTTGGATTCTCTTCGGCATTCAATAGCCTGCTCAAAAGCATCTTCAGCCTCAGCAACCCGCCCTGCTTTAGATAAAGCAACACCAATCCCACAATACACCAGGGGCAATATGCCCGTGTACATACCCGATGTTTGATGTACACCTTCACTGGCTTTTTCTGCCCATTCAAGTGCTGCTTCGTCATCTCCCATTCTCGCAGTAGCCATTGCCGCTATCGCATAAGCGCGATAGACATAATCGTTTCGCGATGTTTGCAAAAATCGCTCTGCTGAGGTCTCGACATATTCCAATGCCTCGGCAGAATCACCGCGTTCCAGAGCTAATTCCCCAAGCCAGAGAAGATTCATCGCTTCCCAGTACACAACGCCTCGCTTATGCCATTCACCAATGACTTCGTGGCAAACCGACTCTGCAAGATTGAAATTATTCAAATAAAAATAAACTCTTGGAAGTAAGTTAAGTGCCCAAATGCGATGGTGCTCCAGACTTGGCTGCTTAAAGGCCTTTACAGCAGTTTCCAAATATCCCTTAGCTGTCTCAAATCGAAATTTTACCAATACAGCTTGACCTTCTCGTCCTTGTATAAAAGCCTCATTTTGCGGGTCTCCCAGCATACTACGTTTCTCTATTTCTCGACGCATATATGCAATAGCATCTTTGTGTCGTTCAGATACATCGCACAAATAAGCCAAACTGCCCAAAGCCTGAATTTCACCCTCACGATCACCGAGCTTCTGATAAAGCTGCAATGCCTCCAGCATATATTCTTCTGCAATTTCCCCATATTGCAGTGCGCTGTGAATCTCACCCTGATCATTCAAAATACGCGCCTTTAAGTCGTTCCGATCATCGGGCAATAACGCCTGTGCCTCGTCTAAAAGTTCCAGTGCGCT
>JAGWBW010000375.1:3549-4976 GCA_021295695.1 Candidatus Latescibacterota bacterium | reverse complement strand
TCAGATGGAGAAACCGGCTGGCTCGCGTTGCGGCATATTGGACAGGTTGCGGCGAAGGCGGAAGTGGGGCGTTTGTCGATTGAGGCTGAGGTCAGAGGTGAACAGCAGACGGAGATCGGACACCCGCGGGAGTTTGTGTTTGAGATTTTTTCTCCGGGAGCCGATGCGGCTGTGTTCGAAGGGGATGTGTGGCGTCTGGATGGTCTCGATATTGAGATCGAGACGGATATCGCGCAGCGAGCCGTTGAGATTACAGGTAGCACGGCGATCGTCACATTTACTGCTGCATCCGATCAGTCGCATGTCAGGTTTAATTTCTCGATTGCATGATGTCCTTATTATCACAATCGTTTGTTAAATGTTTGCCATGACTCAGGTAATAGACATTTGGCACAACTTTACAGGGAGGGACTATGAGTCTGGAAGTTTTAATGGTGGTCGGCTTTTTGCTCGGTGCGTATTCCATTGTCGGCAATGACGCAATTCAGACGCTGGGGACGTTTCTCAGCTCCAACTCTCACCGTCCGTGGTGGGTGCTATGGCTCTTTGGCGGCGGCATTCTGACTGTGGTTCTCGTGTATGGGTGGGTGGTTTATGATGGCGATGTCTCGTATGGGAGGCTTACGGCGATTGAAGTGCCAGACCACTTTAACTGGGTTTACTGTATCCCGCCTTTTGTCTTGCTTTTGCTGACTCGCGGGGGTATCCCGGTTAGTACCACATTCCTGACTCTGACGGTGTTTGCACCCAAAGCATTGCCGAGCATGCTGGTCAAGTCGTTGGCAGGGTATGCCACCGCCTTTGTGGCTGCTATCTTTATTTACAGGCTGGTTACGCGGGGATTAGAGTCCCGTTTCATAAAAACTGAGGGACCGAAAAGTCCCTGGTGGGTCGTGGCTCAGTGGTGTTCAACGGGTTTTCTCTGGAGCCAGTGGCTGATACAGGATCTGGCCAATATCTATGTTTTTCTGCCTCGCGATCCGGTTACTCGCATACCAGACATATCCGCGGGATGGTTCATAGCATCCATCGTCGCGATGCTGGCTATACAAGCTGTTATTTTTTATACGCAGGGTGGTGCGATCCAGAAGGTTGTGCTGACAAAGACGAATACTACGGACATCCGTTCGGCGACGTTTGTAGATTTGATCTACGGTATTGTACTGTTTCTGTTCAAGGAAGTTAGCAAGCTTCCTATGAGTACGACCTGGGTTTTTGTCGGGCTGCTGGCAGGGCGCGAGATCGCCCTCGTCTGGAATGGGAAGCATCGCCGCCGCCGAGATGTGGCGCGGCTGGTGTTTTCTGATTTCGCAAAGATTACTTTCGGCCTGTTAATTAGCGTTGCTGTCGCCTATTTGTTGCCTTTTTTCCATGAATTCTCCCATCCTCATTGACGAAATACCTGTTAATCAGCGGTTGTAGGAGGA
>JAGWBW010000375.1:0-3436 GCA_021295695.1 Candidatus Latescibacterota bacterium | reverse complement strand
ACTGAAGGCCGCCCCCAAAATATGCGCTACAGTTTTATGGAGGTGCCCGAGGGGTATCAGCCCGATTCTTTTAATCCGAAGAATGTCGTCGGTATGATGGATCAGACGCTGGCTGATGATTACTGGTTCGATCAGTTCACCGAGCCGCGCATTGTCTCGGTTATGGTCGATCTTTTGGGACCTGATCTCGATTTTCACAATGGGAAGATCCGTAATAAACCGCCCGGATTTTTTTGTGAGCAGAGCTGGCATCAGGATTGGCCGTATGAGCGTCACACGATTCCAGATCTGGCTGCGGCTATTACGTATCTCGATCCCACTGATTTTGTGCCCGGTTCTCATCGCGAGGGCGAGTTTCCCACGTCCAGGGGCCATACGATTGCAGATGATTTGATTGCTCCTGAACGCCCGGTTGTTCTGAGCGCGCAACCCGGTGATGTGGCGATTATTCATGTGTTGGTGGTGCATAGAGCCGGGCACAACTACACGCAGCGGGGCCGTCACGCTATTATTAACGAATACAAAAGTGCCGCGGCTATCGATCAGTGGAATAACCGTTGCGCTTTTGCGGGTTTGCCCCTGGCGCGTAACCGCCGCCTGATTATGCCGCGTGTACACGCTTGGTGAAAGTAGTGCTTGTGGGGATGCATATTAATGAATCATACAGGTAAAGAACAGGATCGCGATTCGGTTGTGACCGTAGATGGGCTGACTTTCAGCTACGGTAGCAGCCAGGTCCTGCACGATATATCGTTTGCCCTGGGCAGAGGCGAGGTTATTGGATTGCTGGGACCGAACGGTGCTGGTAAGAGTACGACTATCAAGGTCCTGACGGGTATTCTTCCACCAGGTGGAGGGTCGGTTCGGGTAGCTGGTTATTTCATGCCCATCGAGGCTGTCGAGGCCAAGAAACGCATCGGGTACGTGCCGGAAGCTGCCGCGCTCTTTGAAAGTCTGACGGGGCAGGAATTTCTGGAACTTATGGGTCGCCTTCAAGAAGTTCCCGAAGATATTCTTCAGGCGCGAATTGATCTGTTCCTGAAGCAGTTTGATCTGGATAAAGACCGAATGCGTCGTCTGGATGGATACTCGAAGGGGATGCGCCAAAAAGTGCTCCTGAGTGCGGCTCTTCTTCACAATCCCGACGTGGTGATGCTCGACGAGCCTCTCTCGGGTCTGGATGTCAACACGGGGCTTATGGTTCGGGACCTGATCGCTGCTCTGGCGGCGGAAGGTAAGACCATTCTCTACAGTTCACATGTCCTTGACGTAGTCGAGCGCGTGTGTGACCGTGCCCTGATTATCCATGAAGGTCGTCTCATCGCGGACGGGTCGCTGGAATCGCTGAAGTCTGCCACTGAGAGGGGTAGTCTCGAAGACGTTTTTCGGCAACTAACCCATGCGGATGAAACAGTGAGTGGCGTTTCTAAAATTATCGAGGGTCTGCGGTCGTGAGGGATCTTCGTGCCATCGGCAGGCGGTTTTTTCGCGGAACGGTTTTTGCTGCGCTGCTCAAGCGATGCGGGATTGAGCCGCACCAATACTGGATCCTTGTCGATCTGTTCCAGACGCTCAGCAAACGGCAGGAAGTGGTTCGGATGGGTAGTCACAACCAGTCCCTGCGTTTTTTTACGATCTTCTGGTTTATTCTATCCAGCATTATCAGCCTGTTGATGGCCGCGGGCGGTGTCTCTTCTGGAATTTACCTCCTCGTCTTTGTCGGTCTCACCGTTTTTCAACTCAGCGTTCTTTTGATCTCCGAGGTCGCCGAAAATCTGGTGAACCCGGTCGAGGGACTGATTCTGGCGCACCAACCGGTGAACGGGGCCACCTGGTCGGGTGCGAAACTGACCCATCTGATTAAGATTGTCGTCTATGTCGTGGTGGGCGTAAATGGGGTGCCGGCGCTCGTAGGTTGACGGGTTCCCATCCGTGGTCTATTTTCCCGTGCACTTTGTGATCGCTCTGGGGATGGGGCTGGTCGTCGCATTACTCTGTTGTAGTCTATTCGGCTGGTTGGTGCGCTTTATTCCCACGCGACGTCTCAAGGCGGCTGCGGCCATGGCTCAGGTGCTCCCAATGTTTTGTTGGTTTGGGTACAGTTTTCTGAATCTGTCGAGAAAGAAGCTCGTGAGCAGGGTAGCTTCAATTGAGCCACCCGAAGCATGGCTCGCTGTTGGTGATGTAGTGCCTGGTGGGTTTTCGGTAGTGCTGGGTGCTGTGGGTATTGCTGTCGCGATCTTCGCCTTCGTATTCGGACTGCGGGCGCTCTCGGGTGATCATCTAATCCGTGTTTCGGGTCTGATGCACTCAGGTTCCAGGGTGAGAAGAAGGGAGAGAAGACGGTGGAAGGTAGGTCCGTGGATTGCCAGATTTGCCGGTGGTCAGGCCAGCCGCGCCGGTTTTGATTACGTGTGTTCCATGATGCTTCGAGACTGGCAGTTCCGGCGAAACATGATGGTCACAAGTATTCCGATCGTGTTCTTTGGAGTCATTATTATATTCCGCTCCGGGTGGGGGGACTCTCCATTTGATCCGGGCTTTGCCTTCATACACTTTCTGCCCCACCTGTTTGGCTTGATGATTGTTAATACGTGCTGGTTCCTGGCGTATGGCAATGACTACAAGGGTATCTGGTCATTGTCCATTGTGCCGGATTCTTCCCTCCGTCCGTTTGTGATGGGGGTTCACGCATTGCTCTGGATTATGCTGGTCGTCGTTCCGAATGTCGTCTGCCTGTTCGTGTTGGTGTGGTCCTGGGGTGTGTGGTGGGAAGCTGCCTTTTTTATTGCGTACAGCACAGTCGCTGCGTCCCTGTATCTCGGAGTAGGTTTAAAGATGATCGATGGCGTCCCATTCGGAAAACAAACGCCGCCGGACCGCAACGCGGATATGATAGGAATAACGCTGATCTATCTCGTCGCTGTGGGTATTGCGATCGGGATCCAGTACGTTCTCTTTCGTTGGTTTGTGGCGGTTGTCGTCCTGACTCTTGCTGTGGGTCTGGGGACGTATTTCCTGACAAGAGATACGCTCGCCGGTTTCGAATCCCGCATTCGGTTCCAGCTAAATTCCAGCCAACGGGATTAATATTTCGCTTATCACCTCGAGGTAGTAGATATGTCGCCAATTAAACCCGAGCATACATACAATTTGATTGAAGTGTCGGCAGTGGAGATTGCGGCGGATGGGTCGGCTGTGGTTTTCGTGCAGCAGGAGATCAACAAGGAGACGATGAAGCGGGAGTCGCGGATTGTGGTGCAGTCGCTTGCGGATGGGGATGCTGTGGATATGGCGACTGGGGATACGGCACCCAGGCTTTCGGCTGATGGGAAGACACTGGCTTTTTTGCGTCCGGGAGAGGATGATAAAAAGCAGGTCTGGGTGATGCCGGTTGATGGCGGGGATGCGAGACAGGTGACGACGCTTCCCGATG
>JAGWBW010000009.1:52545-53142 GCA_021295695.1 Candidatus Latescibacterota bacterium | reverse complement strand
CGTATCGGGCACCTGTTCAAAGCGGCATTCACAGGGCATAAGAGCCTGTTCTATCTCCGCTTTATTTTGCACCGCCTCAAAATACGCCGTCAGACGAACCCCATCTCTTATATCCTCTTCCATCACCCCACAACACCCCAACTCAAACAATTGGGCAGACGCGATTTCAACCTTTGCCCGCGGCAGCACTACAGATACTTGAAAATAAGTATTCACTTTCTCACCACGAGTGTGTGCGATGGCCCTGCCCTGGAAACCATATCTGATCGACAAAAAACGACAGAAGCACGCCCAGAGCATGGCCTACGAGCAACCCCAAAAATAAGGGACGCAAACGCCGATAGAGATCCACGCCGCCTATGCGTAAAATGATCGATTTGATACCCCATGCCATAAAAACAGAAAAAACTGAATGAACGGCGTGCGTCAGCGGCACAACCATGCCGATAGGCGCGAGAGGCCACCATGCAAAACGGTAGCGCATCAGACTTACCACGGCAAAGATGCCAATGCCCAACAACAAAAACAAGGGACGCTCACTCTCCCATTTTTCTTCGCCCTTCAGGGCTTTGACCAGCCCATCGTAGGTTCGCGGCG
>JAGWBW010000009.1:36168-52440 GCA_021295695.1 Candidatus Latescibacterota bacterium | reverse complement strand
CCCGCCATATCTGCAATGCGCGCCGCATGAACGAGCGGGGGCATAAACATCGCCTTGCTCTGTGAGCGCACCGAATCGACCAGGCGCAATGCCGTCAGCGTTGAAGCATCAAATGATTTGGGTCCAAAAATAAAGGGCAAAAGGCCATTGGGCGTCATTGGCATGCTAAAATAAATTACGCCTGTCTCGGCAATCACCCGTGCCGTGCCCAGATAAGTAATAAAAATGCCCAGCGTAAGAACAATCGCAACAGCCCAGCTAATGCCCACAGCCTGGAACCAGAAAATTAGAAAAACCAGACTGAACAGCAGGCCAAACGCACACGCGCGGTACGAAAGCATTTCGTCCGAGTCCTCAATATGACGATCCCCGCGAAACGCTTTGACAAACACATCGCGAATGTGGAACCTGGCCATCCACAATCCAAATAAAACCATCGCCACAAATGCGCCCCCGGCTTGTAGCGAGGTCGTCGCATCGGCAGCACTGCCTTTGTTGCTCAGATTAATCCCCAAGCGCCTGTAAAACATCGCCTGCACGCAATAAAACAAATAAAATACCCAGATGGAAAACAGCACATCCAGGTTGGCAAAATAGGCAAAACCCACAGTATAAAAATTGAACCGCACATGGATGCGCGGAAAATACACACCCATAGGCATCCACCCCGGTCCCAGGCTGATAACCGGGAATCCGGGCGAAAAATAACTGATGATATTCCAGGACAGGATGAGAAATGGAATAGCCGCACCAAAAAGAAAGAACTTATTCTTCAAAAGGGGTACTTTGTGCTCTGCTTCTGCCAGATCACCTGCCGGGTGCAAAATGGGATATGCCAATCGCTCGTGCTCTGCCCATTGCTTGCGCAACATAACCGCCAGACAAATACACCCCACGACAATCGCGGCAATAAACGTCATCCAGCCAAACAAAGGCACAAACCACACGCCCCAGGGAATGGGCATATCCGGGCTGGGCATGCCTTCAAACAACCACTGCATAGCCCCGCCTTCGTTAGAGGGAATCAACCAATTGGGCAAATACTGGTGAAAATAACTTCCCCACTGATTCTCTGGCGTGGCGAGATAATACGGAATAGAAATCATGCCCAAAAAATAACTCGTCAACCCATAGGCGGGAACAGCAGCCCCCACCAATCCCATCGCCAGAATCGTCCACACTTCGGTACTCGTCAATGCCCATGGAGCCTGCCATCGACGCGCGAATGCGTTGCCCAAAGCCAACACCACATAAGGCGCGAACAGGGCAATTGGAAAATGTGTGATATTCATACGCGCGGTATGGGCGATATATTCGACATACGTATTCCACCCAATAACGACCAGCGCGAGTGCCAATCCCAAAATGATCGACCGCGCAGTCACACCTTCCTGCGCGGCAAGTGCATCGCGATCAACGATTCCCTCCTCAAGTGCCATCGTATAGCATTTCCTCCTGTTTTAGATATCACACCAGTTCGTCAGGGCTTCAACTTTTCAAAGAACTCTTGTCGATCTCGTTCAAAAATAACCTGCAATTTTTTTGCGACCTCCACGAGATGCGCGAGTTTATCAAAATCCAATTCTGAAAGATATGCATGCCTGAAAAAATGCCGAAATCGGCGCAATTCATCTAAAAAAGTAAAAGCCTCCTCAGATATGCATGCGGGACGAATGCCCTCAATTGTCAGGCGCATTCGGCGCAGCAAATCTGTGTGATAACGCTCGCCCGCGATATTATTTTCAAAAAATTGGGCAACCGTTTCGAACACCTGTTCAAAAACGCAATAGAGATTGTGAAGCTGATAGCCCATGCTATCGAGACTTTCTGTGCGATTGCCAAATTCGGAATGTCGTTCCTCAATGCGCGCATAGATCTGATCAATTTGCCCACAAAGATCTTCTACTTCCGCCTTCAAAAGGACGTATTTTGCCTCATCCATAAATTTTCATTCCCTTTTTCCGAAAACGATCAGCAGACATATGCAAATCCAGATCAATTACGTCAACATCCCGTTCAACAACATCTTCGACGACCTTCATTACATCCAGAATATGATTAGAAGCCCCACCAATCGCCACATCGACATCGGACTTGTGATCCCATCGGTGTGGAAAAATAAGCGACCCAACGATAAATGCCTCGCGCACGCCGTACTTCTCTCGACAAACGCGCAACGCACTCGCCACATGATCAATAAGCGCGACGCGCTCCCGATTTCTCTGCCCGCGTCTTGCCTTCAACGCTCTATCGAGGACATCCGTCTCAAACATATTGTCCGCCTCACGAAAAACTACAGGTGTCCGCAATATACAAAAATACACAATGAGGAACAATGAGCAATGGGTGAGAGGTTATAAACAAAAAACTCCCGATCTCTTTCGAAACCGGGAGCAGAATATTTACAGTAGTGTCCGATTTTATCTAAAAAACACCGACACGCCACCCTTTACAAAATGGCGCTTGATGCGATCTTCCCCGGCAAATAAGACCGAATACCCATACATCGCGGTCAGAGCCGTGTGTTTTGACAGCACCTGGCGCGTACCTGCGCCACCGCCCAATTCGCTGACATTGCCCCATCCCCAAAAATCGCGCGCAGCAAAGGCTTCTACAAACGGAAAGGTGCGCTTTTTTATTTTGATGGGAATATTCAACCGATAAAAGCCCGACACCGAAGACCCAAACCCATCATCCACAGTCAAATAACGCCCCCGAGCATCTACCGTTGCATTGTCCAGCGCGGGTATTAGATCATCCCGGTCGGGAGTATCGAGACCTGCGCGCCGGTCGTATTGTCTATTGCCCGCAATAAAAGAACCGCCAATTTGATGCCATCGGCTAATCGAATAAGCCACTTGAACTCCCGCGCGATAGAACACGCTACTACCTGCAAACCGAACAGACATAATCGGCGTCACTTCCAATTGTCCCGCGCGAATAGGACCAATATTGACCCCATCTTCACCCGTCTTTTCTTCTTCGCCAACCACATCAGCCTGAGCAGGTGTGCCAAAAGCCAACAGCCCGGCAACCGTACACATCAGCCAGTATCTCATAGTATGTCCTCCTGAAAGGTTCCACCCCGGCACTTAGTCTAAAATATCCAAAATAATCCCGACTGTCAATGGCTCTTATCCACAGCCAATACCGAGACACCGTGAACTTTTTGAAAACACGCATGTATTGACTTGACGTACCCTCGTATTCCCCATTAATTGTTGCGCTGGCACGAGTGCCGCATTTTAGAAAGGACTCTCATGGCAAAGAAGGCATTGATCACCGGCATCACGGGACAAGACGGCTCTTATCTGGCAGAACTCCTGCTCGATAAGGGTTACGAAGTACACGGCATTGTCAGGCGCGTGGCTCTCGAAGACCCTGAACACCGCCTCGGACGCATCACCCACTTGCAGAACAAAGTAGAACTCCATCCCGCATCGCTCGAAAGCTTTCCCAGCATCTACAATGTCGTGCGCATCATCCGCCCCGACGAATGTTATCACCTCGCAGCGCAAAGCTTTGTCGATACCTCTTTCAAAGACGCATTTTCAACACTCAATATCAATATCAATGGCACGCACTATGTCCTCGAAGCCCTCAATGAACTCGTGCCCAAATGTCGATTCTACTTTGCCGGATCGAGCGAAATGTTTGGCAAAGCCGAAGAAGTACCCCAAACAGAAATTACGCGCTTTCATCCGCGCTCGCCCTATGGCATCTCCAAAGTCGCGGGATTTGACCTGACCCGCAACTATCGAGAAGCCTATGGCCTGTACGCCGCCAGCGGCATCTTGTTCAACCACGAATCCCCTCGCCGAGGATTTGAATTTGTCACCCGAAAAATTACCTCCCACGTCGCCCGCATCAAACTCGGGCAAATCGGTCATCTCTCGCTCGGTAACCTCGACGCCAAACGCGACTGGGGGCACGCCCGCGAATACGTCAAAGCCATGTGGATAATGCTCCAACAAGACGCGCCCGACGACTATGTCATTGCAACCGGCAAAACCCATTCAGTGCGCGAATTTTGCGAAATCGCCTTCTCACACGTCGGCCTCGACTATCGGGAACACGTTCAAATCGATCCGCGATTCTTGCGCCCGGCCGAAGTCGATCTGCTCATCGGCGACTGTACCAAAGCCAAAGACAAACTCAACTGGACTTACGACATAGGCTTTGAAAACCTCGTAAAAGAAATGGTTGACGCAGACCTTAGCTTTTTTTCAAAAAATTCATAACCCAAAAGGAGCGTAATATGTCTCGCATCGGACGCGCCGCAGTGATGAGCGGCGAAAAATTTGAAATACGCGAATATCCCGTTCCCGATCCAGAACCGGGATCGATTTTGCTCAAACAAGAACTCGCTGGCATCTGTGGCACAGACCTGCACAACTGGGAATATCAGCGATTGCAGGGCGAGATCATTCTCGGCCACGAAAATGTCGGTATTATCGACAGCCTGGGATCGGGCGTAGAAACCGATTATCTGGGCAATCCCATCTCGCCCGGAGATCGGGTTCTATTCGCACCCGGCACAAATAAGGGTGCATACGGTTTTATACAAGCCGAAGAAGCCCCCTATTTGCGGGGCGGATTTGGCGAATACATCTATCTGTGGAACCCCGATTCAGTAGTGCTCAAAACCGATATGCCCGCCGAAGTTGCGGTCATCACCGAGCCTTTTACCATTGGCGTACACGGCGCAATGCGTTCGGGCCTGCAATTTGGCGACACTGTCGTCGTACAGGGATCGGGCGCCATTGGCCTGCTTACACTCGTCGCCGCCAAAGTCAGCGGTGCAGGACGGCTCATCATGGTCGGCGGTCCCAAAGGGCGTCTGGAACTGGCCGAGCGACTCGGCGCAGACCTCACCATCGACATTGCCGACATACCCGACCCCGAAGAACGCACGAAAATTGTGCGCGAAAACACGCCCCGAGGCGCAGGCGCCGATGTCGTCTTTGAATGCGCGGGATTTTTGCCCGCCATTCCCGAAGGCGTCACATTCCTGAGGCACAGCGGCACCTATGTCGCCATGGGCCATTTTGTCGATGTGGGATCTTTTGACTGCAATCCCAACCAGATGTTTATGCGCCGCAACATGCGCCTCGAAGCCGTGTGGGCAAGCACGCCCGAACACTTTGTGCGCGCGCTCCCCATCCTCGAACGAAACGAATACGCCTTTGCCGACCTCGTCAGCCACACCATACCCATTGACCGCGTAGCCGAAGGATTCAACGCCCTGCACAGCGGATACAATCTCGATGGCAAAGACGCGATTAAAATTGCGATCAAAGGCGGATTGGTATAAAGCGATTATAAAATAAAAAACGGCGATGGACATACTATCCACCGCCGTTTTTTGGTTTAAGGGTTAATCAGAAACTAATCGCGGCACTCACCATCTGCACGGGATCGGTGAAAGACGTATTGAAATGCTTGAACGCATAATCAATACGAACGCCTTTCCCTGCCTCGGTTTTGTAATCAATACCGGCACCGAACGAATAATCTTCCAGATCGTGATTGTGCTTATACCCACCGCGCAGGGCAAAACCCATCGCAGAGGTCGCCTGCTTGAACCGATATTCTACACCGACAAGCGTACGCTCGTCGAAATCTATCGGACTGTCGATCTCTGTGATCAAATTCAGATGATGCGGCGCAGGGGTCCGACCCGACATCGAAACCAGATCGAAGACAAAACCCAGACGGAATGCCCGGGGCAACTCGAAATGCTCGCGCTGAAACTGAGACTCCCCTCCCGGGCTGAAATTCCGCACACTCATAGCAATCACCAGATTTCGGAATCCCGTATTGAAATAGGTGCCGATATCCACGGCAAAAGCATTGAGATCATTCGACTGCGATTGCCGATTGCCAGCGATAAAGACCTCGCTCGATCCCAGTCCCTGATGAGCATAACGTGCCATTGCCCCCACCGAAAATCGATCGGTGATCTGAAAACCCCAGCCTGCGGACAGGGCGTAATTCGTCGTAGTAAATGTACCCGTCTCGGTGAACCCCACACTGGCGGGATCGGGATTGATCGCAGTACCATTGATCTCCCCCGCGCTGTGCGTGATAAAGCCCACGCCAAAAGTACCCGGTGCATTTGGAAGTTTGAAAACCGCGCCAGCAACCTGGTGATTCGTTTCAAAAATCCACTTGGCATAGGAAAAAAATGCCTGCCGTTCGTGTACAAACCCCAGCAAGCCCGGATTGAGAAACAGCGCACCCGACGCATCGCCGATCAGACCCGCGCCCGCATCCGCCATCGCGGCTCTACGCGCATCTGTGGAAAATCCGAGAAACACAAAACCACTCTGCGCGGACTTCACGCCCGAAGGTCTGACTTCTTCCTGATTGGGATAAATGGGTTCCAGATCGCGAATCTTTTCGCCACCGAGAACCCGGGGATCTTCAAATTGTGCATTGGCCTGCACGCCGGAAAGGACGAATGCCAGCAAACAGACCCAGATAATATTATGTAATTTCACAACTGCCTCCTTGTCTGAATGCGAGCCTACCGAATAACCACGAATTTCTCGATATCGGTTTCGCCCGTGTCGGGATTGGTAATATGCGCGACATACACGCCACTCACAATAAACTGGTTGTTATCATTTGCCATCAGCGGCCACTCCTCGTCGCCCGAACCCGAAACGTGATCAAGCCGTGTGACCAGGTCGCCCTGAAGCGTAAAGATCCGAATAATGGCTCGAGCGGGCAGATTCACAAAGAGCAACTTGTTGGGCTGCCCCGTGAAGTTAAAACCGCCATCCGACAAATTGCCACCCAAGATACTGTAGGGATTGGGCACGACGCGAACGCTTGTCAGATCGTCAACAGGAGCCGAAAATGGACTCACGCCATTGCCGAGACCGCGCGTGGCAAAAATACTG
This sequence comes from Candidatus Latescibacterota bacterium, assembly GCA_021295695.1. GTDB lineage: Bacteria > Latescibacterota > UBA2968 > UBA2968 > UBA2968 > VXRD01. The sequence continues at coordinate 45,532 of JAGWBW010000009.1, read as the reverse complement.
CTCTCTTGCCCATCGGCATCCACAGCCGTAACCGCGTAGAAATACCGCTCGCCGCGCACGACATCTGTGTCGGTATAGCTGGTTCCCGTAATAAGCGTATTCCCATTGACCGCTATCGGAGGATCGGGCAAATTGGTTTGATGACCGACCATCTTGTAGAGATTGTAGCCCACCGCCTCGGAAACCGCTGCCCATTCGATCTCATTTTGCGCGGGACCCGATTTGTAAGCCACATTGGAGGGCCACGACGGACCGAGTGGAAGACTCGGCGCAACCCCGATGGGCCACGAGACTTCCTTTCCCTGCACGGTGCCGTTGACCGCACGGCGATCCCGCCATGCCTGTCGCGCCAGTTCCACGTTCTTCATCAGCGAATCCCGGCCGCTATTGAGAAATTCCTCTTTCTGCTCAAAGGAAATCGACCCATTGGCCCACTGCGCGCCAACGCGCTTGTTTTCATCTGCATGCGGACCTGCCACGATCCAGGCTTCTACGGTATGGACCCACTCTCCGGGTCTCAGGTCCCACGGTCCCCACGTAATCTGAAACGCCCACATATCGACAGACGTGGGTTTGTGATCGGGCGCGTCACTCTGGAAGATGCGCTGAGCACGCGTCGTCCCCGGCTCCACGATAAAGTCATAGACCTCGGCGCGGGTACCGCCATCTGTCGAGCGCCAGTTGGAACCATCAACGCGCTTTATCAAGCGAGGTTGAGAGGTTTGAGAGTTTGGATCGTTGATAAACCAGTTGTTCGCCTCGGACAAATCTTCAAAAGTCGTGGGATTTTGCGAGACGTAGAGCCAGAGCTTGCCCTTGTATTCGGACTCTAAGAACTCGCCAGCCGAAATCCGCGCGGCCTTGGCCAGTTCGAGAGCATCGTGACCCTCGGGAGGCGCTGGTTCACCGCGGTCATCGCCATCCGAACGATAACCATCATTGATCGCCGAATCGCCATCTCTCGCATAGAAGAGCTTCTGCTCGTCGTCGTAAAAATAAAGCTCATCCCATTCGCCGAGCGCGCCGAGATTTGCCGTGCGGTGGCGAGAACCAATTTCTACTGCGCCCTCATCCCGCACCTCGCCAGCCGGACCCTGCCCACCGCCTCTCTGGATGTACGCATTGTGCCCGATATAAAGGTTCTCAAACACCGGATTGGCCGTGCTCGACTCGGGACTCGGTGCAGACCCGCGCGCGCCAACTCTCGAGTCGGGAACATTGGGCGGATCGGGACGGCCATAACTCCGGATCAGGATAAACAGATCATCCTGCTCTGGACTTTGCCAGGCATAGAGCCTGCGCCGCTCCGTGAGACCACCCGCATATCCCACTTCGAGCGGGATCAACAGATCCGCAGTCAGATCCGGGATCACCTGATCAAGGCGGTCGGGAAAAATCGTCCACAGCGTCTGCGACAAAGTCACACCATCCTGCGTGACCGTTGGCGGCTGGTTGCGATAAATTTTTGGCGTAATGCCATCGCTGAGTTCAAAATGCGTGCGCGTAAAATCCCGCGCGTCCTGCTTATGGTCAATCACAAACTTTGTAAATGGCTTGCCCAACAACTCGGGCTGGTCGCCCTGAAATGGCTCAAAATAGGACGGAACATTAAAATCTCGTATGGCATACTGCCACAACCCGTCCATCACCTGAGCATTTACAGTATTGACGTCGGGATTGGTGAAACCCGTCGCCCGTCCGCCCGGAGACCTGATGGTGACAAAATAGTCGATATTGGGCCAGTTTCCCCACATCCTTCCGATCCATTGTGCGCTGACATCGCTCAATGGCATAAGCAATGCCGCGAACACCAGAAGTGTTGTAAATCGTCTTTGTATCACATTTCTCTCCTATTCGTTGTGGTTATTAGAAACTGAACCTGGCGCCAAACGTAATGTCTCGCAGGTCGCTAAAGAGGAGCGAAGGCCGTCGGATATCCTGGAAATCCAGGACATCGGTACCCGGTCGCTTGCCTTCTTGCAATTTGCCATTTGAATCTACTGTCCAGCCTATCGATTCCATATACGCGCGGAAGCGATTGCCAGTATTCGTGCCGGAATATACAAAGGCCTGACCACCGCCGAAACTCCCCACGCCTGATCTGGGCGTGTCTTCGGGCACAGTCCCAAAAAGGTCGTTGCGATTACCGCCGCCCAGGGTGTGCGTATTTTTGAAGTTGAGCGGATTGGAAATTTCAACGAATAGCATAGGCGATCCCGGCATATCGAACATCTTGGAAATACGCAGGTGCGCGGCGTATTCATCAATCCACTGCGCGTTGAGCACATTGATCAGCGAAGCATCCGCATTGCCCGGGTTGTAGTTAAACCACTCCCCCGCCTCGCGATCGAGATAGAAACCGAGATTCCAGCCGCCTTTGAGCATGCGCTGTTCTCCGCCGTAATCGAGAGGCGTTCGGAAATTGCCACCCAACTTTATCTGGGGCTTTGCCTTGAATGGCGGCGCGGCATTGTTCGGGCTATTCTCAAGCACGGTTGTCGAAGGCGTTGAAACCGTCTTCGCATCGCGGATATCTTGCCACGATGTGTTGCGAACCCGCGCCTGGCGAATATCATAAGACAAGAAACCGGTAAAGAACTGGCCCCGCGTCTTCTGCAACTTCAGTTCCAGCCCGCGCGCATCAGTCACAAAGGCATTTTGCGTATTGCGAGGAGCACCCGTGTTAAATGCTCCCCTGATCCGCACGGCAGGCCAGGCTTCGTTCTCGCCATCTTTGAAATAAACCGTTCCCGTCAAAAGATACTGGCCCTGGAAGCTGCGTTCATATCCCATTTCATACTGAATCGTGCGCTCCATCTTTATCCACGGATTGCCAAAAAACTCCAGCGATTGCCCCAAACCGCTCTGCGTGCGATACATATCGCGCGTATTCACAATCTGGTTAAAGTGCCCATAGTTGATGAACATTTTGCTCAAATCCGTAATCGGATAAGACGCGCCAAAACGGGGGCTGAAAGCCCAATCGGTTGGCGGACGCACCTTGCGCACCGCGCGATAAACAGCTTCGGCATCTCTGCCAAACCACGGGAAATGGGTTTCATTTGGAAGGTCGAAGTAAAGGTCGGGACGATGCCAATCCAGACGAGCACCGGCATTAACCACAATATCGCGATACTCCATCCTGTCCTGGAAAAAGACGCCGCCGAAGATCGGGGTTTTCACAAAATAGTTGTTGTGGTCACCCGTTGCGCCGCCCGAAGGCACATCCGATTCATTGAGAACACCATCTCCGTTGATATCGCCATTGTTGGGCAAATCCGAATCATTGCGCCCGGTCCACGGAAAGATCACGTCACCCGATGAACTGGTGCGCGGACCTTCGTATTCATCTCTGAAAAGGGGATCGCTGTATTCGGGAACTGCAGCTGGCACATAACCCCGGTTTTCGTGCAAATTGAAATGATGCACCTGAACACCGGCTTTAATCTGGTGATGCGGGGTAATCTGGCTGGTGAAATCAGCCGTAATATCGAGTTCATCAATGGTGGACCAGTCGCCTGCGCGGCTATTGCCGCCACCACCCTGCATTCGGTAAATATTGAGAATGTCATTGCCACCGGGATTGTAATTCCAACCAAAGGGTGCTTCGTTCAAAACCACGGCACCCCGCGCTCTGGCTGCATCCGCACTGCTATCGTCATTAACCTGTTCGCTCGAACCATCTGTGTGGATGGCTATTGCGGGCGCGTTGGACTGCTTTAGCGGATGCCATTGCGTGGTCCAATCCACACCCCCAAACCGCGCCGTCAAATTGTAAAACGTCTTGGCAGACAAAGTGTGTGTCCAGGAGACCAGCCCGTGATTGCGCTCAATTTGCATCTTCTGGTAATCGGCAGAGGGCATAAACATGCGGGAATGGGTGTAGTTCTCAAAAACCGCCTGCTGTGTGCGCTGCGGCACGCCCACATTATTGCCCTGATGGCTCCCGTGCTGGAACCCCCGGATATACTGCACACTCAATTTGGTCGTGGCCGTAGGGGTAAACGTCAGCTTGAGTTGTGTGGTATTGTCCCGATAAGAAACCGTGCCCACATCAAAGGGATAGGCCATGCGCTCTTTGCGGCTCGACGCCGTGAACCCCACCTTGTCCTTCAAAATTGGACCACCAACCGTAATATCCCACAAATAATCGTAATCGCGGTCTTCCGGGTTTGCGTTAAACGGACCGTCGGCATACGGATCGTCTCCGTCATAACTCCGATGCTGCCAATCCCATATCGCCTTTGCCTGTTCAACAGTGGTAATGGGATCGCCGCTTACGCCAGCCCCCCATGTTCCGCCACCTGCTGTGCGGTTTGCGAGTTCCTGGTTCCAGCCAATAAAGTCCGGCTCGCCATCTCCATTGCGGTCCTCGGTAGGCGTATTGGACTGAAAACGCCCCACATCCCACCAATTTTCTTCTGAGTAGAGATTTGGCCCAAAGTGCTTCTTGCCGGCGGGATTGTACGTGCCTTCTGCCGAACTGAAATACCGGCTGGGTTCTTTGGTCACAAAGTTCACAACCCCGGCGCGGATATTCCCGTATTCGGCATTAAAACCACCCGTGAGCACCTGAACCTGCTTGACCGCGGTCTTTGAAAAAGATGTATAAGCGCGCTGTTGGCGATGGTCGGCCGAGGTCACGCCGTCCATATTAAAACCGATTGACGTGGAGTTTTCACCGCGAATGGTAATACCCCATGCATCTTTATCTAAACCCACCTGCGTGGCGACCTGATCCCGGATGCGCGCACCAACGGGAATGGCCTCGAGTTGAGCCTGCGTAATCGCCTGCTGTGCAAACGATACGTCCATCTGCACGGGATCGAGATCGGCAGTCACTACAATAGCGTCCAACTCGACCGTCGATTCTTTGAGCTGGAAATCAACCGTCGCGGTGCGGTCTAAAAGCACTTCCACTTCGGTCTTGGAAACGCTCTGATACCCCACGAGCGAAGCCTGCACTTCGTAAGTGCCCGGCGACACACGCAAAATAAAGTATTCGCCGTTGACATCGACCGTCGCGCCCATCTTCATGTCTATCACCACGACATTGGCCCCGGGCAACGGCTCGCCAGTATCGGCATCTGTAACGCGCCCGGCGATTTTACCCGTGGTCTGAGCTTGTAGCCCAACCGGTAAGGCAAGCAACACTGTACACAACAGTGCCACCCAAAATCCCGGCAGGCGAAAAACATCACTGTAAGCGTTCTTCATGCTCTACCTCCTTTGAAGTGAAAAAACTTGTGACAAAAAACCGATATTTTATGATTCTACTTCAAATGTAAGTTTATGGACTCTAATTTCCATTGTCAAGTGAAAGTTCACCCATTATCTTACGAAAAAAAAGGGAGTTATAAATATCTTATGCCCATTTAAAACCCCGCGAAATCAACCCTTACACAGGGCCTCATAAAATGAACCTCTCTAACATCAACACCACCGACATCACCGACGCGATCCGCCTGGGTTGTCGAATGATGAGCAATGTCTTCAACGCAGACGACAACGACATCCCCTTCTTCGGTTCCGAAGTCAGACCAAACCCACAATTGCAGTTTAGCGGCGTCCACTCCGAGTCGCATGTGCCTGGCCGACACCTCAACGCATTGCTCAACGCCGAAGACGCAGGCGGCATATCTGTGGATCCCGATGCAATCGAAAAACACGCCAACGCCGCCTTCTTCTCCTACAGCGGACCGGTCGCGCTCCCCCTCAACCGCACGGAAATTGATAAGCCAGTCAACAGCTTCACCACCCACAACGTGCGCGAAGGTTTCCACGCCCTGTACTCGCTGGTCAAATACAGAAATTCCGATCGCGCGCGCGAAATTGCCGAAAACAGCATCCGAGACATATTCGAGTTATTCAAACCAGATTCGGGTTGGGACTTCAATCGCCTTGAAAATGAGCACGACATAGAAGTGCGCGAAAACACCTTTATCACCGGAATCGCGCGATCAATCGGTCCCCTGGTCAAATACTACCGCGCCACGGGCTATGGACCTGCACTCGAACTCGCCGTGATCCTGAAAGAAAAAACAACCCGCGAATTTTTTCTCGAATCGGGCGCTTATGACCGCGAGAGCTTCGGATCGCATACCCATTCGACAACCTGCGTCATGTCTTCGCTCGCACAACTCGCAGACCTACTCGATGACGCGCGATTGCTCAACCGGGTCAAAGCATTTTACGACAATGGACTATGGGAGATTCGCGATGAAATTGGATGGGTAATTGAAAATAGTGGAGATGATGCGAGTCCCGACCGCGGAGAGATCAACAACACGGGCGATATTGTTGAAACAGCCCTGATTCTGGGCAAAAAAGGATATACCGAATACTTCGAAGACGCCGAGCGCATCACGCGATGTCACATTTTGCCTTCGCAATTGCGCGACAACAGTTTCATCAAAGACCCGCCCAATCCGCACAACATAGACGGACTTCGCCAGGTCGCAGACCGACATCTCGGCGGCTTTGGCTTCCCCGCACCTTATGGTCACGCGCCCCTCGACTTCGAGCGAATCAGCTTCAACACGGACATCGTAGGCGGGGGCGTCGGCTCACTCTGCGAAGTCCTGCGCGAAGCCGTACGCACAGAATTCTCGATCCACCGGGTGAATCTCCATTTCGATCTCGAAACCGAACATATCAAAGTCGAGTCACCCTACACAAATGACTGCCTGCGAATCACGGTCAAATCCCCCGGATCTCTGTCTGTCCGCGTCCCAACCTGGGTCAATCCGTCCGATATCGCTGACCGCTTCACCTATTCCAATGGCTATCTCTTAATCCCCGAACCCCAGATCAACATCCCCATCGAAATACGCTTTCCCCTCGCCGAGCGCGAAATCGTTCTAAAACACCGCACGCGGGACATCAGAGTACGCCTGAAAGGAGACTCGGTCCTCGCGATGGAAAATCACGGCGCTGATCTGACCTATTTCGACCCTATATAACGGTAAGCTCCGTAGATCAACTGCTCTTGAATGCGTCAATTGCCTCGGCCTGAGAATCATAAACCGAGATGATCTTATCAAAACCACCCATAGTGATAACATTGCGGATTGGACCAGAAAGGGCACAAATTCCAAATTGCTTGCCCGATGCGTCAAATTTCCTGGCAAGGTTCAGAAAAATCCGAATCCCCGCACTGCCGATGAAAGATACCTGCTCAGCGTCCAGGATCAATGCCCGATCTCCAGGATCAATTCCGGATTCCAGGGCACTCTGAAATCCAGGGGCACTGATACTGTCAATAGAACCACTGGGCATTGCAATCAAGACCCCGTCTTTCCGCTCCCACTTAATATCTATATTCATCTGAATATATCCCCTTGCAGATAAATGTATTATGATAAAAATGTCGATTAAAATTGCCTGAAAATACCCTTCATCCTGAACGCTGAGGCGAGCCTCGGTGCAGTGTCAGCCGCAGATAATCTTCGGTCGCCTCAAACTCCGGATCAACGCCGTTTTGCGCCCGCATCAGCGGAATGATCTTGTTCCGTACCCCCATGCCGCGCGCATCGGAATAGCTATAGTCCCGCAATGTCTCGGAGATGAGCAAATTGCGGGGAATGCGCTGACCGGCGATCATTTTTTCCATTGTCATGCCATTTTGCAACGCACCAGGGCTTGTAATCTCAATGCGATCTGCGTAACGGGCCACCTCAATTTGCTCATATCGCGTCCAGTCCCGATGCGTGAGCGCGTTGACAATGCCTTCGCGAAGCGCGTCCAGCGGATAGTGCCAACGCCGTTCCCGACGCATAGATTCATCTACCTGCCCCGCCTCCTCGGACACGAATGGCCGCATCGCATCGGCAAGGCGTTCAATAAGACCCTTTTCCACAAGTTCACGCCCCCCCGACAGCACCCGCCAGAGATCGACAAGCGGTCCTTCAATCACCTGATCGTCAAGAGCCTCATAAGTCTTCTCTTCCCCATCGAAACACATCCAGCGAATACCGGCATGGCGCAACAGGCGACGCGGTCGATAGCCGAATAAAATCAATCCGGCAATCGTACAGGCGGGTGGGCCATCCTCCCGCTCGACCATAAATCCCAACGCGCAAAGCCGCTCGTTCCACGCCTCGTCGGTCTCCGGTACATCTCGATCTCTGACAATAGCGGTGAGATAATCCTCCAGCCGTTCCCTGCTCAAAACGCTAAGGTCGCTACCGGAAACCGGCAATAACTCTGTGTGAATCAAACCGCCAGCAGCGAAAAGCCGTGCTTGTTGCTCGCGCGAAGCCAGTTGAGACGTGCTGCCAACCCGTATATAAATATCTTCCCTGCCGCGATACCGCACGACATAGGGTTTTGTAGCACCTTGCGTAACCGTAATAACCGCGACGCGGCGCCCATCGTCTATTGGGACTTCCTCGTAGAACGGAAGTATCATTGGATGCACCACGCGACCAAACACGGAATCCATCACCCAACGCTCGAGATGGTCTCTCTGTATGCCGGTGATGGAACCGTCGTCTTCCACGCCGAGAAGGACGCGCCCCCCCTGAAAGTTGGCAAGCGCCACCACCTCTCTCGCGAGTTGCTCCGGACGCAAGTCATCCCGCTTGAACTCTACACCAGAGTTCTCACCCCCGGCTATTAATTCGAGAAGTTCCGAACGTTTCATTGTACTGATCCTCAGTCTTTCGTAGCCTAAAACTGGACTATCCCTGACACAACTCCGTTATCATCGCTGCATTTTCTTCGAAATTGCGATTATTGTCGCGGTCCTGCCAGTTGCCGAGATAGGCATAGCCCAGCGCGTCCTTAAAAAACGCAATCACGCGCTTCTGCGTGAGGATTTCCCGTTGTCCTACAGTGCTCAGACCTCTATTCCTCTTGCTTTGAAGAGACTCACTTCAGCACCTCCCATCGACCTGCTTTGGTCGATCCGACATGACGGATGGCGCCAGCAGCACGCAGCTTTGTTAAGTGGTACTTGACCCCATCCGGCGTAAGGCCAACGCGTTCGGCCAACATACGCTGAGTTAGTTCAGGCTCGGCTTCGAGCAAGGCCAAAATTCGTTCTTGGGTAGTTTCTTGGGTAGTTTCTTGAGTAGCCTTTGGGGTAGTGGCACTATCGGCTGCTTGGTGGACCATTGCTGGAGGCCGTGCTTGGCCCCCTACTTGGCCATCGGATGATGCTCGCCAAACCGTCGTTACAAATCCCTGGGGGACAGCGAACTTCGGTTCTGGCAAACCCGCTTTCAAACAGCGACGGATCATATCCAGCGTTCCCGTTCCCATCCGTTCGATATATTCCGCAAGGTACATAGATTCTGCCAGCAGAGGATTGCCAGGTACCGACGTGTGCGCGACCCGCAACTTCTCCAGTGTCAGTGGCGGC
>JAGWBW010000009.1:497-36056 GCA_021295695.1 Candidatus Latescibacterota bacterium | reverse complement strand
CGGGGAGCGCGAGCACTCTCCGTCTGTACGCTGCTAATAAAAATGCGAAGTGGGGTCATGTTGAAACCTGTTCACTGACGAGGTTGAACAATTTCCGAATCTCTAATTTCGAGTAGCCCTTAGCCGCCTCAAACTGGACTATTCCTGACACAATTCAGCTATCATCGCCGCATTTTCGCCGAGTTGGTCGTTGAATTTTTGATACATTCCCACCAGAAGAACGTCGGTAGGTTTGATATTTTTAAGCGTAAACGTAAATTCCTCGCGGATCTGGTTTTTCGAGTTAATAGCGCGCCCAGCAGCGAGGACTTTGAAAGCAATACACGGCTTGTCGGTACTGCGAATAATACCACACATATGATCGCGGTGTTCGCGAAGATAGATTTCACTCAGGGGTTGATGACCAAATTTTTGTTCAAATTCGCGCAGTCATGTAATAGTCGATATCCCAATCCTCTTCTTCGGCAATCTCAATAATGCGGGGATTGTGTACCGATAAACCTACCATAACACCCGTGTCGCGAATACGCTTAAGAATATCTCGAAGATAGTCCAGGCGATTCTCCTGAAAGCACCGCCCGGCAACACCACTTCCATGGGGTGCCATGCCAATGGGACCGTGTTTGGCGGCTTCGTCGATCAGTGAGGGATCGTCATACCAGTATCCCCCTCTGCTGAGACAAAAATAATGGATCGTACCTCCCCTATCCCGGTAACGCTGAAGATCGGCTGCCGAGCGTTCGGTAAGCGTATTTTGCCATGCATTAACACCCACTTCTTCTGCCCGTCGCAAAGTCGCCATGACTTGATCGGATGTATTGGCTTCTTTCTGATGTTCCGAGAGCAACTGATTAAAATGTGCATACCCGTAGATCGGATTGTCGCCCATGATTAGACGGCTGATCTGATATTGTCCGAATTGAACAGTTGGAAGACTCATCGTGTTTGCCTTTGTTTTTGGTTTACCTGATCTCAATTTAGTCGAATACAAGCACCGTGCGCGCCACTTTCCCCTGAACCATATCTTCAAACGCCTCATTGATCTCATCCAGCGGGCGAAAGCGCGATATCAACTCATCCAATTTAATCTTCCCCTGCCGATAGAGATCCAGAATCCACAAAAAATCAACGCGGGCGCGGGCAGCACCGTGCCACGAACCCATAATGGCGCGGTCGCGCAAAAGATCTGCGCCATCAACAGATATATCCTCCCCAGTCGGCTGCACCCCCACCACAATGGCGGTTCCCGTCATTCGAACCGACGCGAACGCCTGCCGCACGAGGGCTGGGAACCCGACGACCTCAAACGCGTAATCCGCCCCACCACCCGTAATCTCCCTGATCCGCTGAACCGGATCCTCCCTATCTGCATTCACAAAATGCGTCGCCCCAAACTGCTCCGCCAACTCCAGCTTATACGGCACCCTATCCACCGCGATAATTTTCCCAGCCGAAGCGAGAACACCACCCTGAATAACATTGAGACCGACACCCCCACAGCCGAACACAGCCATTGTCGCGCCCGCTTCCACCTTCGCGCGATTCACCACAGCCCCAATACCCGTAATCACCCCACAACTGATCAGACACGCTATCCGAAGATCTGTATCATCCGGCACCTTCACACACGCATCTGCCAACACAACCGACTGCTCGGTATATGTGGGCCGCCCGTGGTGATAAACCGTCCCATTTTTGGAAATGCGACTCGGCACACCCCCTTGATGTGTCTCACAAAGTGCCGGACTGCCCTCACTGCAATTACGACAATAGCCGCACACCCAACCTGAACACTGGTCACGCCGGGACCGACCTCTCTGACAACACCCGCGCCCTCATGCCCCATAACCAGGGGAAGTCCGCGAGGCTTTACGTGCCCATCCACATAGTGATAATCGCTGTGACAAACGCCCGCGCCCACGATATCGAGAAGCACTTCTCCCTCATGGGGAGATTCGATATCCACATCTTCAACGGAAACGCGGGTGTGTGGCTTGTGGAGAATAGCCGCTTTCATTTTTTGCTCCTTTGACTAAAATGCAAGATCCCGCTCCAAAAGTGCCGCCCAGGCGAGCAACTCCTCGTCGCGGTGAAACGGGGCAATAAACTGAATACCCAGCGGCATACCCGAATCGGACGCTCTTCCCGCAGGCAAAGCGATCACCGGCATACCCGTATGCGTCCAGGGCAAATTCATACAGGGATCGCCCGTACTCGCCAGCCCTTTCAAAGCAGCACCCGTCGCCGCTGGACAGGCAAGGAGATCAATCCCCTCCGTCTTCATCAAAGACTCGACCTCTTCCCGTAGCTCTATGCGCCCCATTCGACCCGCATCGATCTCGGATTGCGAAAGCGCACGTCCCTCCTCAACCAGCGCGCGCGTACCCGCATCGTAAGTCGATGCGTATTTATCAAACCACGGCGCGTGAACCTCAGCCATCTCTCCCTTCATCATATTTCGGTGCCGATCATCGATATCGGCAATATCATCGAACATCCGCACCTCCACGACATTGTACCCTGCCGCTCGCAGAGCCTGTGCCTGCGCGTCAAAATCCACCCTCGCCTGTGGTTCTGTCTGATCCAAATAGGGATCCACAGGTATTCCCAAAATAGGTTTTTCCGACCTCGTAACAGAAGCGCGCCATCCGCTACACAAAACAGCGGTCGCCATCTCCATACCCGCAACATCCTGCGTAAACATCCCAATCGTATCAACCGACGGAGAGCAGTGAACAAATCCAGAAATATCAATACGCGCATAACTCGGCTTAAAACCGACAATCCCACAAAACGCGGCAGGACGGATAACCGAGCCAATAGTCTGCGATCCGAGCGCGAGAGGACAATACCCGGCTGCCACCGCCGCAGCCGAACCACTACTCGATCCACCAGGCGTAAAATCCAGATCCCGTGGATTGCGCGTAGGTCCCGGCTTAAAACACGCGAACTCCGTCGTAACCGCTTTGCCTAGAACGAGCGCACCTGCCTCCCGCAACGCCTTTATGCACCCGCCTTCGGGACCCGTGAGAACCTCTGGCGGCACACCAGAACCCGCCCGCGTCTCAAATCCCTCAACATGAAAAATATCTTTAACCCCAACCAGAACGCCGAACAGCGACGGAATCTCACCACTGCTCGCAAGCCCAGCCGCATCATCCAACACACGTTGCAGGCGATTCGCTTCCGGCAACATAGCCCGAATATCTCCGTCCCATTCATCTATGCGTTTGCAACACTCCGCAACATAATCCTGCAAATCTCGCTGTCCAGAACGCAACTCAGCGGCGATTTGAGCCAGCGGATGCGCCGCTGTTTTTTCACTCTTCATTTGCATAATCCCCCAAAACTACCAACCATTAATCTTATGGCCCTGACCGGGAAACCAGATAAAATCCACAATTGCACCGCAGGCAATCGCCGCCAAAAAACCGACCACGAACCCCATAAAAAGCGGCGTATTGCGCCGGTAACTCTCAAGACCGCCAAAGCGCAAAATCAATGTCTTGCACACCCACACAATAAAAATCGACGAAATCCCACTCCGCAAAACATCGGATGCCGAAATCGCAAAACCGATGGGATGCAGCGCAATCCCCGGAAAACGGTAGCGAAGCGCGTACAAACCCAGTGTAAAAATCGCGCCAAAACCCAGCCAACCCAGACGCATCCAGTCCGTCTCTAACGCATTACTCCGAATGCGATTGGCAGTCAAAAGCCACACCCCAATCCCCCCATCGCCCGAGCCATTAAAACTCACACTACCAAAATTATAACTGCCCACAGTGTAATTACCCTGATAAATGATAAACACAAAAACCGCCACCGCGCCAGCGATAAACGCCATGCCCACAGCAGGCGGCACAAGCCTCCGACGACTGTGACCCATTGCCTGTCCAAGACGCGGGATATGCGCCAGCGTTGTCACGCCAATCGTCTTCGCATCGGCAAAAAACGTGTAAGCCAAACCGAGCGCCATCGCATTCATCGGCCCAATACCCGTTATCCCCAAAATATGCCAGGTAAAAGCCTGTGCAGTAATCGGCGTTCTCAAATAAATCAACCCCGTCTCCACAATAATGCGCGCCAGCCCGAGATAAAGCACCAGCGTCGCACCCCAAAAAGCCAGGGCAGCCCACCCCGAAAGCCCGAGTGCCCAGAAAAACAACACACTGAACAGAACACATCCCAAAAAAACGAATACCGCCGTACGATACGAAAAAAGCTCACCCGAATCATCGACATCGTCCCCACGCGAAGTAAACGCCTTCCGAAAAACCGCAGACAAATGATCCCGCGCAACCCACAGCCCCCATAACACAAATGCCAGCAACCCACCAAAACTCTGCCATCCCACAGCCGGATGATAAGAACACCACGGATCAGGCGACCCCATCTCAAACCCCAAACGGTTCATCAGCCCCACTTGCAATACCATCACCAGATGGAAAAACCAGATGCTAAACAGCACATTGGACTCGGTAAAATAACCAAACGCAATCGTCAGGGGATTCGTCTTAAACCGCAAATATGGAAACCCCTCGCCGATAAAAATTTGCCGATCAATATTGGCCTGCAGCGGCGGAATCAACTCGGTAAACCAGGAAGCGATATCCCATCCAAACAGAAAAAGAGCGATAAAAAAACCGATCTTAAAACGCGGATTGCGCAACAGATCCATCAGCGTACCCCGTTGCCCGTGTTCCCCGGTGAGTTCCAGAAGACCAGCAGCCAGAGGAAAAGGCAAACGCTCGTAATCCATCCACTGCCGCCGAAAGACCACCATAAGACACAAATTGGCAGCATAAAACGCCAAAAAGAAACACCCCCACCAGAAAAGCGGAACGATCCAACTCCCCCACGGAAAAGCCGCTCCTGCCGGCAACCCCTCGTAAAAAGCAACCGCGGCGTTGTGATCGGAAACAACAGACCAATCGGACAAACGCGTAAGCAGTGTATCTGCCCAGCCATTTTCGGGAGAGGCAAAATAGACTGGTGCCGTGATCACGCCGAGAAAATAGCCCGCAAGCCACTCGCCCTGCGTCAGGGCGGAAACCATCCCCATCAAAGCGATGAGAATAAGCTCAGATGGCGTAAGCCCCTTACTTTTGCGAGAAAAATAGAGATTGATCAACAGCAATAAGAGAAAAGGAAGGAGAATTGCAACAGAGAGATGCGCGTAATCTGCACGCGCAGATTGGAGGATATATGTGGTATAAGAAGGCCATAAACTGACGAGAACAGAGATGAACAACCCGATGAGAAAGGCGCGTACCGTCATAAAACATCCTCACTCGCCAATAAAAAATATCACAGTCTTCTCAGCGGTTTGCCCGGTATTCAAATCGGTAATCGCGACCGCAATTTCATAACGCCCCGGTTTTGACTCGCCCGGGTCAATCTCCAGATAATTGTGCTCATCTGACACCGTGCCCGTCCGCTCATAAGAAATCGTAACAACCGCTTTTTCTTCAATACCGAGCAACCGACCCAGCGCCCGCAAAACCTGCACGCCGCTGAGTTTGCCTTCTCGAGGTGTAATGCGGTAATCCACGCGATATTTTGTATTCCCAAAATCATCGCCTTTCAAACCGTAAACCTCGTAATAAATAACAACCGGTTGCCCGGCTTTATAGGTGCGCGATGGCAGCGAAATAACCTCGACCCCGCCTTTATCAGTAGCCGAAGAATCTACTTGCACCCTTCCCGCAAGCTCTATATCGCTTATCTTGAGTCCAGCGACCGCATAATCCTCCACCACGAGTTCCTGCGTATATCCACCCCTGCGCCCGGATGCCGGATGATTGATCTGAAGCCCCAAATAATATCGCCCGGGCAAAACCTGAAGCGCGAGTTCATCTATCGCCAATGTACCGGCCTCAACACCGCCCTCATCCACGCTCACCGGCATCGGTTCCAATTTGCGATAAACCGGTGTCCAACTGCTGTCAAAAAGCGCAATACCGCGCTCAAAAACGACCTCTTGTCCCCCATCATCAATCGCATCCAAAACCGGCACACCATAATACACCTCCAGCCGAGATTTATCACCCGCTCCCCTGAAATCTGCCGAAGCATAGTGAAAATCCAGCACGCCCTTGCCAACGGGCACATAGCGATCGGGTTGCGCATTCACCGCCCGTGAAATAACAACCTCGGGCCGCGTATCTTCCCAAAACCTCTGGTTAAACCGCGCAATTTTTCGTCCCTGAGAAACATCGGGAAAATCGAAATCGCCCTTCGGCGTCAGCGCCGTAAAAACGACTTCAATACCCCCGGCCACATCCGGATAGATCCAGTACTCCCACGGCTCGCTTCCATTGACCGGATAAAGCGGTATCCCCCGCATCGGACGCTCGCTCATGCCCGGACGATCCCGCCCAAAGAGTTCCTTGCCGCGAACATAAGTATTCACATCATCACTCTGCCTGGCAAAAAACACGCGATTGGGATTCATCTCAAAATCGATAGACTCAAAATCGCTGATCGCGACCGTTTCAGCCAACTCAGACTCGATTTCGACATCGCGCGTCGATGTGCGCAAACGCCCTATTCGCGCGATAATTTCCTGCTTGGCCTCTGGCGACAGCATCGCTATCAACCGCTCCTTTACCCGCACGACCTCCGCATCTGTCTCAAACCGGATATCCGACCTTTTACTCACATGTGCGGGTTCGCCATAACGGATATACACATCGCCGCGCCTATCCCATTTTCGTCCATCTTTTGAAAAATTCTGCAACACATAAACAACGCGCCGATAGTGCTCGACCAACCGCTCGTTGCCAGGTGTTGCCGGCGTGGGATCGCGTTTTTGCCAGAACGCCCGAACAAACTGCGCTCGCTCCTCGGGTACCAGACGCTGGTACGCCGCCAATTCCTCTGGATCCGCCACGAGTGAAATATCTTCCACACGCGCTCTCGCCTCATCGCTGAGCGTGCGCAACTCCTCTGCAATCAGCGCGTGTGCTTTGCCCGTTTCCCCAATATTGAGATATGCCTCCAGCAATGGATGCATGCATAAACCGCGAAAATCGGGTCTCGCCTCCATCAATTCTCGCCAAATAACCGTAGCCGAATCAATATGCCCTTGCTTGAACAACACGCGCCCAAAGTCAAATCGCGCCCGCGCATATAACGGATCCACTACAATCTGCCGCCTGTATGCAGCCGAACTCTCGGCAAGTTCACCCCTGCGCTCTAACACGCGCCCCATCATATAATGGAGAAAATGATGGATGGGATCTCGCGCAACTGCCGCTTTCAAATATCCCAAACCCTCGCCCTTCCCAGAAAGAAAACGCGCCAGTTCCACATTTGTCCAATCCGCCGCCTCTTGAAATTTTTCAACAGCGCCATTCCAATCGCCGCGTCCCATCCTCACAATACCCATAGCATTGCGCGCTTCGGGCAAATCGGGGGCAACATCGAGTGCCCTTCGCACCCACACCTCGCCTTCTGCCAGTGCCCCACTCTCAAGCGCGATCAATGCCTTCGCAGTCAACGCATAAGGATCCAGCGGATCTTCATCCAGCACAAAATCAACCATATCGCGCGCCATCCTCACCGCAAGCGTATCCGCCTCGGGCAAACGCTCGCCAAACGTCCTGTCAACGCGCTTCATAAGCGTTTCTTCAAGACCTATCGCCCGCAACATCGCCATCCCAACCTCGCGATTGCCCAATCCCACAACCGGCGCAATATAAGCCTGTGCAAAAAGCGGCACCTGCTCGAGATAATGCCCATACATAAAAACAGCGCGTTCCCCCGCATCGACTTGCGCGTATTCCTGCACAGCCTCTGACGTTGAAAAACGTTCCAGAATCTTCTCCATAAGAACCTGCTGCTGTGCCGTGAGCGATAATTCAACAGAAGAACCCAGAATGCGAAATTCGCGTTGCGTACGCGCAACCTGCTCACCAGCACGCGCTTCAACGCTCAGCGTATATGTTCCGGGCAGCAACCCGCGCAGTGGAATCCCCTCGACAAATTTTGCATCCTCCCGATATGTGGGAAATTCCCGCCGATGGTCAAAAACGACATGACCGAAACGGTCGCGGACCTGAAAACGCACACTGTGGGCAAGCCGCCCGATCTCGTAGAGCGCGACATAAAAGCGCAGGGGCGCGCCATTTCCGACCTCGCGCTCAGGCAACGGCAAAAGAACCTGACCTGCTTTGAGAAAGGAATCGGCTTCAAAACTCTGAGAAGACGGATCAACAAAAAACAGATCGCTAAACGCGAGCTGGCCCGTCTTGTATTCGGGTACCTCAATAGAAAACACCGCCCGTCCCCGACGGTCATTGCCCACGGCTTTGACGTCCAGAACAGCGTGATAATACCCCGCTGGAACCTGGAATCGCGCGATATCATAGACAAAGTGTTCCGGATCGCCGATCCGCTCTGCAGAAGAAAATACGCGCTCGCCCTCTATCCTCTTGACCGAATTGCCATCCTCATCGAACAACTCGAGACGCGGAACATAACGCGCAACAAAAAGGCTATCACCCTGTGTTTCAAACGCGAGTTGCATCGCGGGAAAACGGATAACAACCTCTTCATAAGGACCCTCGCTCCCGCGAAAGCTACATGCATCAACGCCGAGCGCGAGACTGCCCTCCAAAGACACCCGTCCCTCTTCAGCGGACATCTGCAATGGGAAAAACGCGAGGAATATGGAAAAAATTAAAAAGCGCATAATCAAAATCCATTCGCAATCTCAGATAATCGCTCGCGGTTGGCCGCCACCTTGGCAAACGCCTGCGCGGTATTTGACACCCAGGCCCATATTGCGAAGTGCCTTAAAACGATCCGTCTGCCACAGCGCATCGCATCGTCCACACTGCCCCAAAGCCAGCATGCGGTCGTAGAGATCATCGTCATTCGTCGTCGCAACACCGGCTTCTATCCCGGATATCGGCTTTTTCTCCTGAAGGCTAAAACAGCCGATATGCCCAATAGAACCGACCATCTTATCGCCCCACATCGCCCCGGGGGCATGGGACGCATCTTCAATAAGCGCGATATCGGTCCCCTCTACAATATCTAAAAACGCATCCATATCTGCCGGGTTGCCGTAAATATGTGTCACCACAATCGCGCAGGTGCGATGCGTAATTCGCTTTTTGACATCCTCGGGATCAGCGCAAAATGTTTCCGGATCTACTTCGCAGAACACAGGTGTCGCATTGCAGTGCAAAATTGGCGTAATCGTCGCGTGCCATGTCGCAGAGGGCACAATCACCTCTTTCCCTGCGCATGCACCTGCGGCAAAAATCGCCGAATGCAAGGCCGCGGTGCCATTGCACATACAAAGCGCGTGTTTGGTCCCCACAAAAGCCCGATACGCTTCTTCAAACTTGTCGAGTTCTGCATAAGCGTCATCCTTATTATCCAAAACATAATTGACGTACTGCTTCTCCAGATCGCTCACGTCCTGCCACGAATCATTTATTGAAGTAGTAACAGCTCTGGGACCACCGTCAATTGCCAGATCAGACATTTTTTTATTCCTCTCAATGGACCGCTGAGTTTATACATTGCGAATATAGCTTACGCAAATAAGTCGCAGAAAGCAATCCATCTCGACATTCAAGTTAATAAAAAACAAAAAACCGATCCCTATAACTTCAGAGATCGGTTTTTGTTATTGTGATAAATATTATCGCTTTTCTTAAAACAGAATCGACAACGTCTGTGTCCCACTATCATAGGTACTCTCAAATCGCGGCAACGGTGCGGTAGCTGGACCGCGCAAAACCGCCCCTGTTGTCCTTTCAAATCTCGCACCGTGGCATGAACACCAGATTTGCGGATCGCGATCCCCCGGCAAATCCACCTCGCACGCCTCATGCGTACACACAGAACTCAGAACCACAAAATTTTCTTCAGCAGCGCGAAAAATGATCACGGGCGCACCGCCATTTTGACCGCTAAAAACTTGTTTCACAGACCCACCCACCAGTGCCAACGCAGGCGCGCTGCCCACATCAAACTGCACACTCTCACCAGACGACTTCAACACATCATTTTCACACCCCGAAATCCATCCGGCGCACATGCACCCCCCCACAAGCGCGAGGGCCTGTGTCAAAAACGCCCTTCTTTCCGTCTTCTCATCCACTGCTCTTCCTCCTCAATCAATCTTACGCCACAAGTGCCTTGTAAAACGGCCTCAACAATTTGCGAAGTTGGGCACGCGCCCGAAACAGACGCGATTTTACAGTGCCCACCGAACACCCTTCAACACTGGCAATCTCCTGATACGACAGCCCGTTCAACTCGCGCAGGACCAGCACAGACCGAAAAATGGGCGGCATCTGCGACATGGCGTGTGCCAGAACATCGCGCAACTCGCCCTGTTCAACCAGGTAATCCGTTCGCTTTGTACCCGCAAACAGAGCTTCATCGTCTGCTTGTCTGAACCACCATTCATCATCCATCTTGACGTCATATTTGCGCTGTTGCGACTTAATCCAATCCAGACAACAATTGATGCTGATGCGATACAACCAGGTGGAAAACAGCGATTGCCCTTTAAACCGGTGAAGCGACTGAAACGCCTTGATAAACGCGAGCTGTGCCAGATCATCGGCATCTTCCCTATTGCCCACCATGCCATATGCCGTATGAAAAATCCGCATATGGTGCCGCCGCACCAATTCAGAAAATGCCTTTGCATGCCCCTTCTGAGCATACCCAACGAGCAATTTATCGTCGCATGCCGACCAATTAAGCATAGAAAATCTCCGCCTAAAATTCAACAATCAAATTAAAAGATACACTTTGTCGCCTGTCGTAATTATAAAATTCATCATTTGAAAAATTGCGCGAAATACCATATCCAAACTCCGTTGTCACGCGCTGCGTTAGGGGCAACTCCAAAAACGCGTCAAAAAACGAATACTCATCCCGACGCAACGCGCCCTCTGGCAAAATCGCGCCACTGACATCTCGCGCCAGGTCGTCTTTATAAGACTGCTTTTCGTATCCACCTTCCAGAATAACCCGAACCTGCAAGGGCAATTGCTGGGTCAGCCGTGCAGTTATTTGATCGCCGCTATAATCGTAGCGATCCTTTAAGATATCGTCATCGCCATAAATTGGTGCATTGAATCGCGTGGGCGTATCATTCGCAGCCCGCAAATTGATGCGCCGCTGATAGCGCACTCGCAAGCCCGTATTATCTGTTAGAGATTGCGCCACCTGCAAACCCAAAACCACCTGCCCTTCTGCCCCCTCGCGCAACTTATAGCCCAACCCCAGATCACCCCTCAATGTCGTGCGCGAGGGCAAAAACTGGTTAATCTGAAAAAATGCATAGTGATCGGCATAACGCGACACATTCAAATTTGGATACGACCGCCAGTTGAGCTGATACCCCACCCGCTTCATCGTATTCTCGGCGCTATACCATTTGCCCTGCACGTATCCCGCCAGCCCGGTATAATCATACACATCGTAAATGGAGCGATTTGCGCGCGCAGCAAGCGCAAAACCCGCAAATACCCTATCGCGCTTACCACTGTTCAGATCGCGCATAAAATCCACGCCCAATCGATTGGTCGCAAAAGTTCGGTCGCCATTGTGACCAAACAAAAACCCATCGCCCGAAAAAAAGAATCGCAGATATGAAGCGTCCATCTCCACGGGGCGCATCACAGAAGCGGAAAGTTGCGTCACAAAAGAACTCGCCCCATCATAAACCCCATCCACATTGGTATCGTAAATCGTTCCCACATTCACATCTGTAAGCACATCTGCATCTGTTGTTCCCAGCCCCAGGAACAATAAACAAGCAAAGGTTGATAGTCGTTTCATACGCATTCCTTTTTATAGCGATGGGTTTATCGAATGGGAAAGGGTAAATACCCTTCCCCAAGAACCGATAAATTATCCCGAGCTTGTGGATGGCGTTTTATGCCCTCTGCCGCGGTGCCCACCTCGCCGACCATCCCCACGCTTCCCTCCTCGCGAGCGCTCGGGACGTTCGACACCCCACTCCTCCAATTTCTCATCCACCGCCGCACGAATATCTTCCCTCGACGTATCCGACGCTCTCAACCCTTCAATCAACGTCTTGAGTTCAGTTTCCTGCTCATCGGTCAACACGGCTGCCAGACCGCGCTCGGGACGTTCAACACCCCACTCTTCAAGCTGGTCATTCACAGCAGCGCGAATTTCTTCTTGGGTTTTACCCTCTGCTTTCAGCCATTCAACCAAAACCCTGATCGAGGTTTCCTGGTCCTCGGTCAACAGAGCCTCCAGACCGCGCTCGGGACGTTCAACACCCCACTCTTCCAATTTCGCAGCCACCGCCGTCCGAATATCTTCCCTCGATGTATCCGAATCTTTCAAGCCGTCAATCAACGTCGTAAGCTCGGCTTCCTGTTCATCGGTAAGCAACTTTGCCAGGCCGGACGAAATAACAGGACGTTCAGGGAATTCGACACCCCATTCTTCCAGCTTGGCCTTCACTGCTGCGCGAATATCTTCCTTCGACGTATCCGATTCTTTCAAGCCGTCAACCAGAGTTTTCAATTCCTCGCGCTGCTCTTCAGTCAGTTGCGAAGATGTGCCGCGTTGTCCCAAAACACCTTTGCGCCCGCGATGATACGATATTCGCACATTGTCATCAATGCCATCGGCATTTTCATCCACAAATACAGGTCCTGCCGCCTGCGCGTCCTGACCGCCCCACAGGGCACATGTCAGTGCCAACGCAATACTATAGATCATCCACTTTTTCATGGCCTTGCTCCTCACTGTTGAACTTCTATGAACCGTTCTCAAGCACCGATCTCATTTTGTCCGGCCGGAACCAAAATCCGATCAGCACCATCAATCTGCCGCACTTTGCGGCTACAGTATTTTAAACAATTCGCAGGTCACTTCGTTCCCATGAAAATTGTAATAAA
The DNA here is from genome assembly GCA_021295695.1 of Candidatus Latescibacterota bacterium. Taxonomy (GTDB): domain Bacteria; phylum Latescibacterota; class UBA2968; order UBA2968; family UBA2968; genus VXRD01. The sequence goes on along the minus strand of JAGWBW010000009.1, from coordinate 23,139 downwards.
TTGTTAAAATTGTTATAGTTTGTACACATAAAAAAGACCGGCAGGACTCGCTTCACCACATCCTAAAATGTGGCACATCTGTACAGCGATACCCCCACATCCATGCAGAAACGATCCCCGGTCTTGTATCCTTAGATCAGAAAATGGCCTCGCGCGTTCCATCGAATAAAAAAAACTGACCTATTATTACAGTCACCCAACTCAACCATCCAAAATACTTTAGCTGTTGCGTTTCATCATTCCGAAAGGAAAAACCTGTTCAGTTGATTCCTTTTCCGCTTGCGAGAGCGGAAGTATGGCATTAGGTTAAGCACCGATATTTCGAGAACAACACTGGAATAGGAAAGGAGCGAGTAATGATTCGGCTGGGAACAATGACGAGTGTGTGCCCGGATTGGTCTATTGAGCAGATTATCGATGGGATGCAGCGCCATGGATTTGAAGGATTGGAACCTCGCGCGGGGTGGGGACACGTCTCGGGTTTTGAACTGGACATGCCTGCGGCTGCGCGAGATGCTGCGCGGGCGAAAATGGAAGATGCCGGACTAAAAATATCCTGCGTGGCTACCGGGGCGAAATTTGCTGCAGAAGACCCCGCAACATTGGATAAATCCATCGCCGAGGCCAACGCTGCAATAGATCTCGCGGCTGATCTGGGTGCCGGATTGATCCGCACATTTGGCGGCGCGCGCGGTAAAGGCGAAATATTCTGGATGGTAAACCGCACGGCTGAGGCATACAAGCGCGTAATGGATCACGCAGCCGAACGCGGCGTCATAGTAATGATGGAAACGCACGACGAATGGTGTGTCTCGACGCAAGTGCGCGCAGTGGTTGAAAAAGTGAATCATCCCAATCTGGGTATCTTGTGGGACCTGATGCACCCGCAACGCCACATGGAACGCCCCGAAGAAACCATGCAGACGATTGGTGCGATGACCAAACACCTGCATGCACACGACGGGCGTTATGACACCGAAAATGGAAAAATTACCACCGTCGCTCTGGGCGAGGGCGACCTGGACTATGTCACCCCCCTGAAATTATTGCACGATGCCGAATTTGACGGCTTCTTTTCCGTGGAAGTAATCCACAAGCCAGGAAGCGATCACGATTCAAACGAAACCTTGAAAGCTTATGGCGATGGGTTCAGAAGAATTGTCGCAAATTTTTAATTGGAGAATAACATGGCAAAACAAAATGTAATTTTATTTGGAATTGATAGTTTGTGGTCCGATCACATGAGCTGTTATGGTTATGATCGGCTCACAACCCCGCATATCGACAAATTTGCCACACAGGGCGTCTTGTTCGAAAATACATTTAGCGCACATGTTCCCACCACACCGGCTTATGCGTCAATGCTCACGGGCATGGATTGTTTTTCCACCGATGTCGTGGCACTGCGCCACCGCGGCGGGTTGACAGAAGATGTCACGACCCTGCCCGAAATTTTGCGCGGAGAAGGCTATGAGACCGTGTGTGTGGGCTTTACGGGAAATCCGAGTTCTCGCGGATTTGATGAATATGTGAACTTCAGAGCATGGGGAAGTTGGGACGAGCGTCCGCTGCGCAAAGCCGAGTTGCTCAATGAAGTGACATTGCCCGAACTGGAACGCCTGGCCGCGGGCGACAAACCGTTTTTCCTGTTTTTGCGACACATGGACCCGCACGCGCCCTATTTGCCACCGCCACCATACGATTCAATGTTCTACAGCAAAGACCCATGCGACCCGTCCAAAACCAGCATGGAACCCGTAAAAGCATTCAAGCCATTTCGAGATTTCCATTTGAGCTGGATGCCGCCGGGCATTACCGACGCCGATTTTGTGGTGGCGCAATACGACGGCGAAATCGCCTATATGGATGCGTGTATCCAGCGCCTGCTCACCCGTGTTGATGAACTGGGCCTGAGTGATAATACCCTGGTCGTAATCAATGGCGACCACGGCGAGACCCTGGACGAGCACGATTGCTATTTTGATCACCACGGCATATACGAGTGTACATTAAAAGTACCCCTCGCAATGCGCCTGCCCGGACGGTTGCCCAAAGGCGTGCGCGTGAAAGGTTACAACCAGCACAAAGATCTCACGCCCACGATTCTGGAACTCTTAGATATAGAAACAGACATCGCGTTTGATGGGCGCAGCTTGATTCCAATGGTTGAGGGAAAAAGCCACACGCACGAATCGGAATTTTATATTACCGAGTGTACCTGGATGCGAAAACACGGCTGGCGCACTCCCGAGTGGAAGCTGATCGTGGCATTGGAACCCGATTTCCATTTTAAGCCCGAAGTAGAGCTTTACAATCTGATTCAGGACCCGGGCGAGACCGCGAATCTCGCAGACAAAGAACCAGAAATGGTCGATCTGTTGCGTGGGCGGATGGAAGCCTTTATTGCCAAACGCGAGAAAGAAGTGGGTCATACCAATCCGATGTACACAAACCTCAACTGGCACGGCCGCCAGAATTACGACGGACCATTCAAATCCTCAGAAGATGCATACAACAACATGCACATCGGCTCCGCCAGCCAGGCCGCGCGGTTGCAGGCGGGGAATAAGAAGGTGGAAGGTACGGTTGAAGAAAAGGCCAAAGACGACTAAACCCAAAAATGGATCATGAAATACTGGTAAATCAACTCCGCCTGCTTCTTCAGAGGCTGAGCGATAAGTGGGGGCCAGTGACACTCTTCATGCTCAATACATTCGGGCCTGGCTTTGCACAACCATGGCATTTAATCGTCAGTGCTCAAAAACTTGACATGCTTTCTCGCTCTGACGCGATCAAGGAAATGACAAAGCTCGTCCGGGAACATGGCAATGCATCATTTTGGCGACCCCTTATTCGAATCACGGTTCTAAAAACCCAGGATCCATTTGTGCGTTCCGTTAATGCTTCAATGCAAGTAAGTCCGAATGAGATAGAAACGATATCTGACGCCACCGTAGCGGGATTTGAGATTCCTTATGCTCTGTTGGTTCGTTCACAAAGTGTAGCGGCTGTTTAGTGCAGGAAAATTGGTTGAGGTTCAATGCATTAATGACGATTGATAACATAACATCCGAAACAATTGAAGTAATCAATCCGACGGGAAAGCGCGTATTACAATTGACGACGGATGTGCGGCGGTCGGTGCATGGGTATTACGATCTGCCCCCGTGGTCACCTGTGGATGGACGCATTGCATTTAGCCGCATGGATGCCCCGGATTCAAAGACAGGCGATATTTGCGTCATGGATGCCGATGGGGGCAATTTGTACAAAGTGGCCGAATCGCGGGCGATGTCCCCCAATGGCGGCGCGCTGGCGCAATGGGCGTCGGATGGATCGCGGGTGTATTTTAAGGATCGGGACCGCGAAAGCCGTTTGATCGGATGGGTCGATCCAGACACAGGTATATCGGGCACCCATCCTGGAGACCTGCGAATGATTTCACCCGCTGGACACCTGCATGCCTATCACACCATGCATGGGGATTACGCCGAAGACGACGTGCCCAAAATGAAAGATGTACACGGTGTCTTCGCACAGGATCTGAAAACAGGTGAATCCAAACAACTCGCAACCCTTTCCGATTGTCTGGCACTCCATCCCCGCCGAGATGAAATTGCCGACTGGCACATGTTCGTCAAGCACACCAAATGGTCACCCGATGGATCGCGGATGATGTTTGTATTCACCAACGAAATTCACTTTGACCGGAAATACAGCGAACTCCCCAGAGTAAAAGATGTGTACGTCATCAATGCCGACGGCTCCAATCTCAAGCGCATAGGCGAATTTGGCAATCATCCGCTATGGCATCCCAATGGTCGGGAAATTTTGACCAACAGCCCGTTTGAAGGCTCGCAGGGCAATAAACTGGTACTGACCGATGTGGAAACAGGCAAAGAACGTCTGGCTGCAACCTGCGCAAAGGGATCGGGGCATCCCTCCTTTTCCCCAGACGGCAAATACATTGTCATAGATGTGGTGAACAACACAACAAAAGAAGCCAAAATTTTGCTGGTAGATGTCGAAACCGATACCGCTGAAACACTATTGGAACTCCCGGTCTTTGATCACTCGCATGCCGGAACCCATCTACACCCGGTATGGCGGCAAGATAGCTCGCAAATTCTATACGCCAGCGATGCATCCGAAATTTGCCAATTATGTGTGTGTGACGTGTGAAGGAGAATCCCATGTCTGTAAAATCCGTTTACATGATGACCGACCTGGAAGGCTCAGCCGGAGTAGATGACTGGGATCCGAGACACCGGGAAGATGCGACAACTGCAAAAGGCGTGTACGACCGCGCAGAGATGCAGCGATTGTTGACAGGTGAAGTCAACGCCGCAGCCACAGGATTATTTGCAGCAGGCGTAGAAGAAATAATCATCAATGACGCACATGGAGCGGGACGCACGATCTTGTCAGAAGAATTGATTTCAGGTGTAAAACTCGTACAGGGCGTCAACCGCCCCTGCTGGTTGCCGGGATTATCGCCCAGATTTGACGCACTGATCCAGGTGGGCATGCATGCAATGACCAACACGCCCAACGGATGTCTCGCACACTCGATGAGCCGCAATATGATCTATCGCGTCAATGGTGCCGAAGTCGGCGAGATGGAAATGGCGGCTTATTTGTGTGGCGATCTGGGTATTCCCTGGGTCTTTACATCGGGCGATTTGCATGCCTGTACCGAATCCGAGTGCTGGGTCAACCACATTGTCACAGCACCAGTAAAAGAAGGCCTGGGAGAATTATGCGCGCTCCACATGGCACCAGTAGATGCCCGCGCCCTCATCAAAACGCGCGTTTATGAAGCCATGGAGCACGTCGAAAATATCGAACCGCTCATTGCAGAGAGTCCCGTGGTAATGGAGGTAACGCGCCCAGAACCCGGTCGTCTTTCAGTACCAGAAGGGGTTGAGCGCATAGATGACTTTACAATTCGGTGTGAAGGCAAATCCTTCTGGCAGGTGTTTCACAACGTAGTTTATGGCAAACCCGATTTTCCAGTTCCCGCGTAATTTTTTCGCATGATAGGAGGATGTATGAAAGTCAAAATAGAGAATCAATTTCGAGCACCTTATGGCGTGCCAAATGGTTTGCAACTCACAGACGATGGTTTGTGGATTGTAGATCAGGTAACGGACCGGGTGGCATTGATGAGCATGACAGAAGATGCAGACGATTATTACGGCAATCGCCGCCTGTTGAGAGACATCCCATCGGAATCCTCCAACACCAGTGGCATGGCCGCGGGCGATGGATCCTTGTGGTTGGCTGCCAATGGGCCGGGTCAGCGCTGGCGGCTACCGCGCAAAGCCGACGCGCTCCAGGGTGAAATTTTGCGCGTGGATCCCTGTGACGGAGAAACACAGGGCCGCTGGGCACTGCCCACGGGTGGCGGCACACATGGCGTGGAATACGACGCGATTGAACCGGGCACATTATGGCTGACCACGTTAAAAGAACAGACCATTACGCAGATGCGTATTGAAGATTGGTCCGTCATCCGAACATTAAAACTGCCTTTGCCTCGCGCACACGGCGTGGTGCGAATGGAAGAAGATGCGATTTGGGTGGTTCATACCGGTGATCGGGTCATTGTAAAACTGGACCTGGCGACAAATGCAGAACTCGATCGCATCGTGGTGCCCGAACCCCATCCCGAACCACACGGACTGTCTATCTGCGACGGTGGCTTCTTGTATTGCGATGCCACATCGGGGTGGGTTGCCAAAATTTCATGGTGAGACACATGCGGGACGCTTCTGTTATCTTTCAATCAGCCCCGGTCCTCCGGGGCTTTTCTTTCTGACGACTGAGGTATGCGATGAGTGATCAAGCGGTAATCGGCGTCGATGTGGGCACAGGCAGTGTGCGGGCAGGTGTATTTGACTTAGACGGCACCATGCTGGGCACAGCATCCTCGCCCATTCTGGAATTTAATCCCAAACCCGATTTTTACGAACAATCCTCGGAGAACATCTGGGCAGAAACCGGGAAAGTCGTTCGCCAGGCCATCGCCCAATCTGGCCTCTCGCCCGATGCAATAATCGGCATGAGCTTTGACGCAACCTGTTCTCTCGTCGTCCTGGATGCCAATGGACAACCGCTGACCGTATCTGAAACAGGCGAAACCGAGCGCAACATCATCGTGTGGCGCGATCACCGCGCAATAGATCAGGTAAATCGCATCAATGCGGGTGGATATGACGTGTTGCAATATGTCGGGGGCACGATGTCGCCCGAGCAAGAACCGCCAAAACTATTGTGGATCAAAGAAAACCTGCCCGAAACATGGCAAAAGGCGGGCAAGTTTTTCGATCTGGCAGATTTTATGGTGTACAAAGCAACGGGGACCGACCGCCGCAGTTTGTGTACCAACGTGTGCAAATGGACCTATCTGGGCCATGAATCGCGCTGGGACCGCAACTTCTTTGACGCCATTGGTCTGGGCGATTTATTTGACAATGGAAAAGTGACAGAAGATGTCGCGCCCATGGGCGAAAACGCGGGCACCCTGAGTGCCGAAGCCGCCGATTTAACGGGATTGACAACACAAACAGCCGTGGGTGTCGGCATCATCGATGCACATGCAGGAGGCATCGGCGTGGGGGTCAGCGAACCAATTTTGGCATTGATCGGCGGCACATCATCGTGTCACATGGCCGTGTCAAAAGATGCGCGATTTATCCCCGGCGTGTGGGGACCTTATTTCGGTGCAATGTTGCCTGGCTTATGGCTCAGCGAAGGCGGGCAAAGTGCAACGGGCGCATTGTTGGATCACACCATTGAGCGATTTGGCATGGTCAAAGAAGAAGACCACTACTGGCATGTACTCACCGGAAAAGAAATCAATGCCGTGTACGCAGAACTCAACGCGTACATCGCCGCAAAAGGCGTGCGCTCAGATTGGACTGAACGACTGCATATTTTGCCCGATCACCACGGCAACCGATCTCCCAAAGCCGACCCCAACGCACGGGGAATGATGGATGGCTTGACCCTGGATATGTCCTACAACACGTTGGCGCAAATTTATCACGCAACCATCCAGGCAGTCGCTTATGGCACGCGCAATATCATCGACGAAATGGAAAAACAGGGCTACGCAATTGAGCAGATCAATGCGTGTGGGGGCGGCACAAAAAACGAACTGTGGATACGCGAACACGCCGACGCCACACAGCGCCCCATTCATCTATCCAAAGAACCCGAAGCCGTATTGTTGGGATCGGCAATCCTCGGTGCCGTCGCCGCGGGTGCGTATGCGTCAATCCAGGAAGCGACGGGCGCAATGTGCCACGCGGGCGAAGTCATCGAACCCAACCGAGACACCGCAGATTATCACGCCTGGAAATACGAACAACAGTTGACCCTATACGACCAGCATGTAGCCCGACGCAACATCGACTGATCAGAAATTCGGTTGTGTTTCGCTCAATATCGCATTAGCATGGAATGTTAATTATCAATTGAAGGAGATAAATCGTGAAACTCGGATACGGCACTTATGCAATGCAAACGGAAAACATCTTTGACGCGCTTCCGCGCCTGCGCGACATAGGTTACGAAGCCCTCGAGATCAACACGGGCGACGACTGGCCCACCGCCCCGCACAAACTCGACGCCGCTTCTCGTGAAACACTCGCTAAAACCATCCGGGACCTGGGCTTTGAATCCCCCATCACCATGGCCTTGATGCCCATCTGCACACAGGGCGATGAACGCCCAGCCATCCTCAAAAAATTTGACGACGCCTGTATCCTCGCCAGTGATCTCGCCTTCGGCGATGCCCCCGGTATTATTGTCAGCACACTCGGCGGACTGCACGGCGAGTGGGACGACGTCAAACACACCTATTGCGACCAACTCGTCGAATTGGGCGACTGCGCCGCCAAACACAATGTCATCCTCGCAACCGAACCCCATGCGGGCCACCCGCTCGACACACCCCAAAAAGTCGATTGGCTCATGCGGCAAATCAATCACAACAACGTCAAAGTCAATTTCGACATGAGCCACTTTCACGTTGACGGTATCGACCTCCAGCCGAGCGTTGACCTGTGCGCCCCTTACACCGTCTCCACCCACATCAAAGACGGCCATCGCGTCAACGGACAGGTGCGCTACCTTCTGCCCGGCGAAGGCGACTTCGACCTCGTCGCCTACTTCAAAGCCGTCGCAGCCGCAGGCATCACCGTCCCAATCACCGTCGAAGTCACCGCACAAATCTGGAGACAACCCGACTACACTCCCTGGCCCGTCGCCGAACAATGCTTCAAAGCACTCGACAATGCTCGCACAGAAGCAGGTGTCGCATAGATAAATCGGAGTCACTCATGCCCTACAACATCCTCCTCATCCTGACCGATCAACAGCGCTGGGACTCGCTCGGTTGTTGCGATATAAGCGGCGTACACACCCCCAACCTCGACCGCCTCGCCAGTGAAGGCACGCGCTACGACCAGTGCTATGTCAACAACCCGATATGCACGCCCAGTCGCGCCAGCCTCTGGACCGGCAAACACCTGCCCGGCCACGGCGTCTATCGCCTGCACGATGTCTTGCCCCAGGATGAAATCCTCTTTCCCCATCACCTGCGCGAAGCCGGATACGACACCGCGCTCTTTGGCAAGCTCCACGTTGCTGGTCACAGGTGGGAAATGCAATACCGCCACTGCTTCGACGGCTTCAACACCTACGAATGGGCACCCGATCCCAATGGGTATCGGGGATGCGACACCGCGTACTTCCGCTGGCTTGCAGTACACCACCCCGACATTCTCCAACGTTGGAAACGAGACGGCAACCGCATCGGCCATGTCCGCGCCGAGAGCCACTTCACCACCTGGGCTGCCGACCGCACCATCGACTATCTCTACCGCATGCAGGGCACGCATCAACCCTTCTTCTGTTGCATGAGCGTCTTTGATCCCCACAGCCCCTATACAAATTATCCCAAAGAATACGCCGACTATCTCGACATCGATGCACTGCCCGAACCCTTTGCCGTAGATGAATCCTTTGATCACCGCCCAATCGCACACTGGCGGGAACGCAGCAGACGATCTTTCCCATCAACGGACACCCTGCGCGAAAGCCGCATCGGCTACCACGCAGCCATCACCCTCATAGACGAACAAATCGGGCGCGTCTTGCAAACACTCGACGACACGGATTTTGCGGACAACACCATCGTCATCTTTGCCAGCGACCACGGCGACATGCTCGGCGACCACGGCCTCACCCTCAAAGGCGCGTACATGTACGACGCCTGCACCCGGGTGCCCATGATCATCCGCGTGCCGGGCGAACCCGGCGATCAAATCATCAACACACCCTGCCAACTGCACGACATTGCCGCAACCTCACTCGCCATCGCCGGATGCGAACAAACTGACCTCATGCCCGACGCGTGCGACCTCCTGAACATCAACGCCTTGCAACAACGCGGCCATGCCGTCTGCATGCACCGCAACTCGAGTATCACGCGCGGAGGCTATCACAACCCGGAATTGCACATCACCATGTGGCGAGAAAACCGCTACAAACTCAGCATCTACCACGCCCCACAACCCGGCCCCGACGATTGCCCCGGTGAACTCTTTGACATGAAAACAGACCCCGACGAAATGAACAACCTCTGGTTTGACGCCAATATGTCCAATACACGCGACCAGCTCATCCACAAACTCACATCTTTTCTCGTACAACAAGACGCACAGGGACGCGCGAGAGGTAGCGAAGCCCTGCCGCCGGGATTTTGGAAAAATTAATCATGACAAAAACCATCATCATGCCCAAATACGGGCTTCAGCAAGACAACGGAACAGTCGTTGAATGGCGCGTCAAAGAAGGCGACCACATCGACAAAGGCGACATCCTCCTCGACCTGGAAACAGACAAAGCCCTCTTTGAATACGAATCGCCCGAAAGCGGTTACGTCCGCAAACTCGTCGCCCAAAACGGCGAAGAAGTGCCAGTGCTCTCGGTCATTGCCATCATCACCGACGAAGCCGATGAAGCCATTGAAGACCTGACACCTACCAGCACCAGCACCCCCACAGAGGAAACGCGCCAAATATCGGATACCGAAGAGCGAGAACCCGTGCTGGAAGCACCTACCCAGCGCATCAAACGCTCTCCTGCTGCCCGCCGCCGCGCCCGCGAACTCAATATTGACCTCGCCGCCATCGCAGGCACGGGTCCAGGTGGCCGCATCGTACTCGCCGATGTCGAACTCGCTGCATCTGCGGCTCCATCTTCCACCACACTATCGCGCATGCGCCAGGCCATTGGCAAAACCATGGCCTATAGCAAAAGCACCATTCCGCACTTCTATATCGCCACTGAAATCGACATGACCGACGCGGAAACCTGGCGCAAAAACCTCGCCGAAACCGACGCCATCAAGCTCTCTGTCACCGACCTCTTTGTCAAAGCCGCCGCAGATGCCCTTACCCAATACCCGGCACTCAACGCCAGCCTTGACGGAGATACCGCCGTTATCGTACACGACACCGTCGATATCGGCCTCGCCGTTGGCACCGATGACGGCCTCGTCGTCCCGGTCATACCAAATGCCGACCAGGCATTCCTGACCGACCTCGCCGACGAACGCGCCCAGCGCGTCGAAGAAGCCAGACAGGGCAAATTGCGCGGCGATGCCAGTGCCACCTTTACCATCTCGAACCTGGGGATGTACGGCATCACCTCCTTCACCGCCATTGTCAATCCCCCCGAAGCCGCCATCTTAGCTGTCGGCGCAGCCATATCTCGCGTTGTCCCCATCGGCGATACCATGACCATCGCCGTTCGCCAAATCGCCGAAGTTACACTCTCCGCCGACCACCGCCTCGTCGATGGCGTGGTCGCTGCTCAATTTTTACAGGCACTAAAACAAAACCTGGAAGACGTAAATAAATTGGAAAGCTGGTTGTGAAAAGGAGCCTTTATGTCCCTACCCTCTGAAATCCTGATCAAAATGTACCGCGCCATGCTCCGCATTCGCCGTTTTGAAGAACAAATATGGGAAGTCTATACCGGCGGCCTCATGCACGGACTCGCGCACCTCTACATCGGCGAAGAAGCCGTTGCTGTGGGCGTTTGCGCTGCGCTGCGCGACGACGACTTCATCACCAGCACCCACCGCGGGCACGGGCACTGCGTTGCCAAAGGCGGGAACCTCGAAGCCATGATGGCCGAAGTGATGGGCCGCGTCACGGGTCACTGTCGCGGCAAAGGCGGCTCCATGCACATCGCCGACATGTCCGTTGGCATCCTCGGCGCAAATGGCATTGTCGGCGGCGGATTTGGCATTGCCACAGGCGCAGCACTTTCAGCCCAAAAACGCGGCACCGACCAGGTTGCCGTCTGTTTCTTTGGCGACGGTGCCTCCAATCAGGGCATCTTCTTCGAAGTCATGAACTTCGCCGCAATATGGAAACTCCCGGTTATCTACGTCTGCGAAAACAACCACTACGGCGAATACACCCCCACCGGGAACGTCACCGCGGGCAAAAGCATCGCGGATCGCTCTCTCCCCTTCGGCATCCCCAGCACAACCGTAGATGGCAGCGACGCCATTGCCGTGTACGAAGCCACTGCTAAAGCAGTCGAACGCGCCAGAAAGGGCGACGGCGCCACACTCATCGAATGCGATACGTACCGCTATCGCGGGCACCACGTTGGCGATCCCGGGGAAGGCTATCGCACAAAAGAAGAAATTGAATCATGGATGGCCAAAGACCCCATCCAGCAGCTTCGCACAAAAATACTGGACAACAATATCGCCTCTGGAGCCGAACTCGATGCGGAAGAGCGCGAAGTCGAAAAAGAAATGGAAAACGCGCTCGAAGCTGCCAAAGCCGCGCCTTATCCCGATGTTGCGGAGGTCAATCAACATGTCTATGCGTAAAATGACTTATGGCGAAGCCGTCAAAGAAGCCATGGCCGAAGAAATGCGCCGCGACCCCACAGTTTTTCTCATGGGTGAAGACGTTGGCAAAGCAGGCACCGTATTCAAAGTACTCCTGGGTCTGCACGACGAATTTGGCGACGACCGCGTCATCGACACGCCCATTGCAGAAGCGGGTCTCGTCGGCCTCGGCGTTGGTGCTGCGCTTACCGGCTCGCGCCCCATTGTCGATATTATGTTTGGCGACTTCATCGCCCTGGCAATGGACCAGATTGTAAACCAGGCCGCCAAATTGCGATACATGTCCGGCGGTCAGGCCATCGTGCCCATCACCATCCGCTCCACAATGGGCGCGGGCCGCTCCTCTGCCGCGCAGCATTCGCAGAGCTTACACGCCTGGCTCGCGCACATCCCCGGCCTCAAAGTCGCCATTCCCTCCACACCCGCCGACGCCAAGGGCCTCTTCAAAACCGCCGTTAGAGATGACAACCCCGTCGTCATTTACGAAGACAAAATGATGTATGCCCTCAAGGGCATGGTGCCCACCGAAGAAGACTACACCATCCCCTTTGGACAGGCCGACATCAAACGCGAAGGCGACGACATCACCCTCATCGCCACATCGAGCATGGTTCACGTCGCCCTTGAGGCTGCCGACATCCTCGCCGAACAGGGCATCAGCGCCGAAGTCGTTGACCCGCGCACCCTCGTTCCGCTCGACAGAGAAACCCTCATCGAATCCGTGGTCAAAACCACCCGTGCGGTCATCATCGACGAAGGCTATAAAAGTTTTGGTATCACAGGGGAAATCGCCTCTATCGTCTATAACAGTGCCTTTGACTACATTGACGCGCCCATCGTTCGCCTCGGCGCAATGGACGTACCCGTTCCGTTTAGCAAACCCCTCGAAGACGCCACAATCCCCACGCCTGAAGATGTGGTCAAAGCCGTGCAGGATATGAAAATCAGATAGTGCAAAAAAATAAGCCCGGCGCTCTGCCGGGCTTTCTTGTGTACAATAAAAAAGTGCCGAGAACGGGACTCGAACCCGTACGGGCGATTAGCCCAAGGGATTTTAAGTCCCTCGTGTCTACCAGTTCCACCATCTCGGCACAGTATGGCAAAAAATAGACAAAGACGCCAGGCTTGTCAAACACGCAATTTCCCATACAAGTAACCGGTCAATCTCATCATCGAAATTGACCGGTTGATTTTTGGAGGTGCCGGGCGGATTCGAACCGCCGATAAAGGCTTTGCAGGCCTCTGCCTTACCGCTTGGCCACGGCACCCTATATGCTGTTTTTAATCCGCGAAGCGTTAAAATACCGTACTTTATATCGAATGTCAAGGGGTAGGCATTAACGCGCAGCCCAGTTAATACCGCGGCGCTGGATCTCCTTTGCCTCTGGAACATCAAAATCCACAGCTTTGTGCCCCAGGGAAGAGTAAAACACGCGCCCCTCTCCCCACATGCGTTTCCAAACCACCGGCATCACACAGCCATTGACCCAGGGAGCCACATCGGTCTCAAACGTCGTTGTCACCAGCACTTCATTACCCGGATCGGTATGCATATAATACTGCTCGGAATGCATCGCAAAATCGCTCAGACCCGCCACAATCGGATCATCCGCTTTTTCTGGCACAATATTGACCTCATAATCGATCACCCCACCCGGATGCGACACCCACTGCCCACCCGTCATCCACTGATAGCCCGTATTATTGCGAAACGCATCGCACATCCCGCCGTGCCACCCGGCCAGCCCAACACCGCTCTTAACCGCCCCTTGAAGCCCCTGCTCCTGTTCTTTTTCTATACTACCCATCGTCCAACAAGGCACAACCACGCTCAGTTCCGACATATAATCCGCATCCGTATAAACATCCATTGAATCGCGAACATCCACATCAAACCCATCTGCTTCCAGCAACGGTGCAAAAACATCCACACACTGCTTCGGCTCATGCCCAGCCCAACCACCCCATACCATCAAAGCTTTCTTGCTCATCTTTATCTCCTTTTTATCAACTGCCCAGCGCAAAAGCCAGGCCTCGTTCTTCCGCTGTTTTCTTCAAATCATTTAACGTAACAGCATTCAAGGGTATGCCATGTGTGCGATACTCGTTGCGCCGCAGGGCTTCGGGTTCACCAGGAGCAAATAACCGATCCACCCCAGGTGCCTTTTTGCAGGCGTGAATCTGCTGAATCGCACTGTCAACCCGCGCCTTGAATCGCGCCACATCTTCAAAAGCCCCCACCCGAATAGCCGCCACAAAATGACCATCTTCACCCACATGTGGTCCCTCTTCCATATTGCCCAATTCAGTGCCATAACTCGCGCCGGACAGCATAGAAGACAAAATCCCCATCACCATCGCCAGAGCCACACCCTTAAATTGCCCAATCGGCATCAGCAGGCCATCTATCGCCTTTACGGGATCGGTCGTCGGCATCCCGTCCGCATCCATAGCCCACCCTTCTGGCAAGGTCAGCCCTTTTTGTTCATATACGCGGATTTTCCCATGCGCAGAACCGGAAAATGCCGCGTCAAAAACAATGGGGAATTCCTCGCCAGCGGGAATCGCCACACTCAAGGGATTGATACCCAGAATACGCTCGGCACCTCCCCACGGAGCCATTGTGGGCAAAGCATTGGTCGTCGCAACCCCAATCATATTGCAATCCAGCGCCATACGCGCAAAATACCCCACGGCACCGCAGTGATTACTGCCCCGAATACCCGCAGCTGCTATACCAATATCTCGAGCGCGTGCAATCACCTGCTGCATCGCAAACGCCGTCCCAATCTGCCCCATAGAATTGCTCCCATCCACCACGAGACACGCCCCATTATCCTTCACCACCTCGGGTTTGCCATTTGGATCCACGCCGTCAACCGTCAACTTACGCACGTATTCGGGAACGCGCAATACCCCGTGCGAATGCACCCCGCCGAGGTCGGCATCCACCAGCGAATCCGCCAACAGATGTGCATCCTCTGCGCGCATCTCACACGTCTCAAAAATTGCCTGTACCAAATCCAACAGCGACCGAGCAGGTACACGCGTTTCGCTCTCCATTGCACTATCCCTCAAAAATTTCTCACTGCTTGCACGCCACATGCCGATCTTCGTATTTCCCCTTCAAAAATTTTTCGGGATTGAGTTCTTCTGGCAAATAATGCCATGCCGTGCTATAGCGCGTGCGATTGCTGTGATTGTCATTGGAACCGTGCAGGAGATTCGCGGAAAACAGAACAACAGTACCCGCGGGAATGATCAAATCAACAGCCTGTGCTTCATCGACCTCTGTCCAACTGCCGTGCCTGCCTATATTTCTGCGGTGTTCGACAATCTCACCCATCCGATGACTGCCGGGCACCACCCGCAAACACCCATTCTCCACATCGGAATCTTCCAGATAAATCCCGCAACTGATAATGCGATCCGTATCGGTCCCAAAATAATAATTGTCCTGATGCCAGCCCGTTGATGTGCCGCCATTGGGCAACTTCGGAAAAAATTTGGTGCCAAACAAATCGATATTTTCACCAATCAATGCCGCCACACGGCCTAAAATCGCTGGCTCGCGCGCCAGTTCCAACACGCGGGCATCAACCACGCAAACGCCCTGAATTTTGTGCAACAAACCCGCCCGGGGCGCACCTCGCTCGTCTAACTCGAGCGACCAATGCGGCACCTGCTCCGTCAGATTGCGCCCCTCTGCGACCAGTTCATCAAATACCTGCTTGTAATAGGCCAATCGCTCGCCCTGGATCAGGCTCTCAAAAACGAGATACCCATCTTCTCGAAACTGCTGCACCTGTTTGTCTGTCAACATAAAAACCTCCCTTTCTCATTTCTCACCGCGAATTTCCCGATTCAACTTCGCGGCTTTCACCAACTCGCGCTCCAACAATTTATAATAAGCCGCAGAATCCATCGTCGCTTTTTTCTTTATTAGAGCCTGCACCTCGTCAATCGCCTTGCCATAAGCTGCAACAAGCTCGGGGGAAGCACCTTTGGGAACGCGGAAATTGAGCAAAAAACAACGATCTGCCAACAACCCATCGCCCTCGCCATTATCGGACAGACGCGTACCCAAACCATCGCCATTATCGTCCAAAATCGCGTTCTCTGTCGCAATCAGGCCCTCACTTAAAAACCACGCATCTGTCAGTGAAGATGCTTGTGTGCAAATCTCCAGAACCGAAATGCGGTCATCGCGATTCTGATCGGCGCTACCATCCTCCAATGCCTGCACAAAAAAACGCATAAATTGCGTGGCATTGCGCTGATCCGTACTGCGCGTACTCGCGCATATAATACGCCCATCTCGACTCAGCGCATTGACAAAAGGCGCGCTCATCGACGCACTATTAACAACAATAATACGCCGTGCGGATATCGACCTCAACAATCCATCCAGATTCTCCACTGTCAAATCCGCACCCGGAATATTCAACTTGCCAACCTGACGACGATAGCTCCCGTGTCCAATCAAAAAAATGAACACATCGTCGCCCGGTGTTACCCGCTCTGACAAACCGCGGATCGCATTGCGAATACCTCCTATTGACGACACACCATCGGCATTCTCACCCGTCTCATTTACCAATTGCACATTTGCTGCGACATGATCGCATTGATCAATTAGCACCCGGCGCAAACGCTGCCCCCAATCGTCAAACCGCTCGGCATACACATCCTCGCCACCGCTACCGCTGATAATCACATCAAAAACAGCGGCATCCGCCTGTGCCAACATCAACGCCCATATTGGGAAAACCCATAACACGCTTTTTTTCACGGCTCTCCCCGCTTCCGTCTCAAATACCATTCAACGCAAAGCAACAACACGAGTAGAATATAAAAAGGCGGAAAATGCCACAACGGAAAACGATCCAACCGCGCCTGGGCCTGGTCGGTATATGGAATCTGCTCGGCCAATTCGTCGAGCGCGTCCAACTCGATAAATTTGCCCTCCGTGTGCTTAGACAAGCGCCTTAAAAAGTCGGGATCATAACGCGCAGATAAAAACTCGAGATTATCTGGACGCGCCAGCACAGCTGCGTCCAACTGCCCAACATCTGCGCCATCGGCACCGCGTGCAATAAGTTTTACGCGGTGCAATCCCGCTTCTGTAGCTTCAAAAGTCGCAGAATACGCACCCACCTCGGCAATAGATTCAGAAATCGGCAACCTGATCGTCCCGCCATTCGGTATCTCGACCAGCACATCAACGGACAGCCCTTCGCGGGGTTCAAAAAGAGAATCGCGCACCACAAACTTCAAATCGCGCATGTCTCCCATCACAACATCCTCGCCGCTATCGATCATCGTCACAGGCTCGGGGACCCGCATCGCCAGCAGACGCGCCAACTGCCGCCAAAAGCGTTCGTGGGCGGTATCGTCAACATTCTGCATCATCTGCCACTGCCATGTCTCGCCCGTGCCCAGTGCAGCACTCAAACCCTCTCCATACCGCTGCCAGGCAAACAGCGGTTGTCCATCCACAGCTTCAGACTCGGTATCCACCGTCGCCATCACCGTTGCACCAGCGCGCACAGACGCAAACGCATTAACCCCGTAAAGCGCAGATAAATTCGCCCACTGCTCGGCATTGACTTCGGTATCTTCGCTCAAAGACCAGACCCCCGACAATAAGCCTTCAATCGTCGGCTTAGCGCGAAAAGCCACATCGTCGTAATCGCCTGCCGGACCCAATACAACGGGCAACATCGGTTCAATAGCCGAATGTGCCCACCCGCCCTCTGAGTATGCGCGCGGACCGCCCAGCATCAAAAAGCTGCCCCCGCGTTTGGACACAAATTCCCGCGTTAAATTGAGTTGTGCAAGAGAAAAGAAATCGCGCTCAATATCTCCCCAGATCACCAGATGGTAGCGAAAAAGCTCTGAGATATCTGAGGGATACCCGCTCGCCAACTCCGATTTTGACACGCCAATCCGAATAAAAACCGCTTCGTCATAACGCGGCGCATTCAACGCCTGATCGTCAAAACCCTCAAAAAGGGGATTCGCCATCGTCGCATCGCGCCCCCGAAATACAAACTTGCGTTCGGCACCAGAAATGCGAACCAGACTCGACAGCACAAGTTGTGGCGCCCCGTCTAAGGCACGCCTCAAAAACTTGCCCTCCCAGTTGGGTCGCCCGCTAAAATACAAAATGCGAAAAACGCGCTCGCGATTATCCACCAGAATATCCCGCGCATTATTCGCAGCAATGCGATCTTTGGTCGCAACATCCGTAGTATCTGCCAAACGCGTTCGCACGCGATGTGATAGCCAGCCATCTTTTTGCGGGTCAAAATGGAGCCGGACATAATTCTCTTCTTGCGGTCCCACAATAGAAAGCGGTGACGACGCCACCACCCGCTTGCCGTCCAGTATCTCAACCATCACATCTTCATCACCCAGCCCCTCGGCCACCACTCGCGCCGTAACCGCCACCTCATCGGACCGCACGCGCGACACCGACACATCGGCCAATGCCAGATCGCGCCAGAGATCATCGCGTCCTACCCCCACCGTAAAAACAGGCACATCACTGGGCAAATCCGTTATCTGAACAGGCGCGGCACTTTGCTGCACCCCATCGCTAAACACCACCACAGCCGACACTGCAGCACCCGACATTTGCTTGAGCACCCCGCGCACTGCACCGACAATATCTGATCGTCTCTGGTCAAACGCGAGGCCTTCAACCTCATTTACGCGTGCTGTTGTACTGCCAAACCGAAACCGCGCCACCTGGTGAGACTGCGTCAACACACGCTCAAAATCCGACGCCTGATACGCCTCCACAAATCGCTCTGCTCGCGTCTGCCCACCATTTTCGGACACCGTCATACTGCGGGAATCATCGAACAAAACAGGCACAAAATGTGTGCCAGGCTCCAATTTCCGCGCCACCAGCGCAGGCCCCAATAACAAAAACAGCACCAGCGTTAATGCCAGCGCGCGCACCCCTATCAACACCTTTGAAAGTGCCGGTCGTCGCCTGTGCCAAAACCCCACACCCGCACAAAAAACAACGCCGAGCAAGACCAGTGCCACAGGCCATGCGACATCCAGTGCAAACCGCACATCGCGATACGCAACGGCACGATCTCCGGCCAATAAATGTAATAACCAGTCAGTCACTTCTCACGTTCCGTCAATGCCTTAAAATACTCGGCAACGCGGGTGCGGTATTGCTCGGGAATTTCATCCGCCTTGCCAGCGGAAAATCCATAATCGCTTTTTTGCTCGCGAATCAAATCCGACAATTCTTCGGCAGATAGCGTCAAAGGCTTGATCGCGCGATCAAAAATCAAATCGTATTGCGGCACCGCCCCCTCGCGATAATAACCACGCCCAATACCCGCCAGATCTTCGCGGATACCCGTCAAACGCTGTCGCAGATCCAAATCAGTCGGCAAAAGCGACTCGGCTTCGCGCAATCGATCCATCCAATCGCGAAAACCGCCTTCGGCAAAACGCCGCAACTCGTCGGGGCTTTGCGGTCCCCATCCAAAACGCCCGTCATCCCTTTCTCCTCCCATCACGCTCTCCAAACGCTCCTGCGCCCGCTCCAATGCCTCCAGATCGTCGCGCACCAGAAATTGCGCGACACCATCGAGTTTTTCAGCCGCCTGATCCAACTTCTCTGCCACACCGCGCTCGTGTGTTTCCGACGCCTGCCACGCCCCCAATCTCACCAATCGCTCACCCGCTTGCATATCTTCAAAAATACCCTCCCGGCTCGTCCCGCGCAGCCAGTCATTGAGCTTTTGCGCCATCAAACCCTGGCTTTCAGCAGCCTTTTCTGCCAACGCACTCGCCTCTTCCATCATATCGCGGAACTCATCGGCCGTGCGTTGTTTGCCCTCGAGCATCTCTCTCAACCCACGCTCCGAATCAGACAGCGTTCCGCGTCGCTCCTGTTGATCCTGTGCCTGCGCGACCAAACCGCGCTGTTGGGCGCGCAAACTATCCATCTTTTCTTGCAACATTTTCACGCGCTCAGCAGCCGCCCCGCGCGATAAATTGCCCAATTGTTCCTGCACATCGCGCAATGCGTCCAAAGCGCGATTGCCCGCAGCCCGTGCCCGTTGCAACTGATCGTTCTCCAGATTTTGCGCGCTGCGACTCATTTGCCGCCGCGCACCTTCCAACTGTTCCCGCGCCTGCCTCGCCTGTTGCGGGTCCATCTCCCCAGACGCAATCTCGCCATTGACCGCATCGAGTGCGTCCATTGTCTGACGCTGCGCCTCGCGCAACTGCTCCAGGCGGCGTTTGGCCTCCTCGCGCGCTTCGCCATCCAGCTTTTCCACCTCTGAAATCAACTGCGCCACATCTTCGTTAATCGCCGCCTGCCGCCTGGTCAATTCCTCAATTTTGTTTTGTGCCTCTGCCGTCTCGGCAAGTTGCTGTTGCAATGTAGATGCCTCTTCCCGAAAATCTCGCC
Organism: Candidatus Latescibacterota bacterium; assembly: GCA_021295695.1. GTDB lineage: Bacteria > Latescibacterota > UBA2968 > UBA2968 > UBA2968 > VXRD01. The sequence goes on along the minus strand of JAGWBW010000009.1, from coordinate 2,740 downwards.
GCTGTGCCAACTCCAGGCCATCCAACTCGCGTTGCTGTGCCTGACCCTGACCCCCACCGCCGCCGCGCTGTCGCCTACCTTGCACGACCTCAGACTCTCTCGGTCTCCTCTGCAAAAGGTGCCGATAAGCCCGCTGTGCATGCCCCAATGCCCTTGCCAATGCCGCATCGGGATCGTCAAAAGACGCCTCGCTCAGTGCCCCGATAACACCCGCAAACTCGGCTTCCATATCCGCTGTACTATTCCTCACAGAACCCTGAACATTCTCCTGCGCTTCAATTATAGCGTGCTTCTGCTCATCGTATTCTTCCCGGTCCATTCCCGCTGCGCCTTTACGCAAATTCCAGATCGCAATAATCACCTGTTTCTGACCCTCCACACCACCCTGCTGTCCCCTGCCCTGTCCCTGCTGACCGCCCTCGTTACTCACAGCCTGGCGATAGAGCCGTTCAAAAGGCCGAATCTCCAAAAAATAGGGATCGCCCAGATTCTCCACCTCAGACCGTCCGGGCTTGCCATCTTCTGCCCAAACCGTCCAGGTGACAAAATCACCCGCCGCGAGACCCAGATCTTCCAATGCCATCGGATACTCGCCCTCGGCACTCTCTATCCGCGCTGTCTCCGTCTTAAGAGAAATCCGCACGGGATCGCGCCCTGCCACCTCGTATTGCAAACCGTAATCCATAAGCCTGTAGTCATCTTTTATCGAGAATCCAAAAGCCACTTCCTCAATTGCCGTAGCCTCGTCATCTCCACGCGGAAAACGAACCTGGATGCGCGGCGGCTGATCGACCTTTGCCGTAATTTTATACGCGCGTGCATACTCATTTTCCTCGCCATCGGCATCCCGCAACCCCACCTCGTACGAGCCATTCTCTACAATCGACAGCACGCCTTCCCACACGGCATCGTCCGATTTTTCCAACGCCATTTCTTCCCCACCATCCAATATTAGCGCTGCCTTCTCCAACACTTTATTCACCGTCACCGACACCACCACCTCCGTGCCTTCGGGCGCCGTGATATCGCCACCATAAGGCACATCCCGGTCCTCCATCTCCAAATAGTCGGGATAGCGATACAAAAGCCCAATCGACACGACTTCGGGCGGCGTCCACACCGAAAGCGCATAGACATCGGAACGATAAGCCCCAACCTGCACCTGGTATTCTGTATCGGCATACAAATCGCGCAATTGATGGGCAAACACATCGCCAGTCTCTCCAGGTTCTAAAGGCGCGGTTTGCCAGTCGCCACCCGATGTCCGCCACTGAATCGCCTTGCTCGCCCCTGTGAGATCTGTCGTCACCCACACCATCTGATGCGCCCCGCGACGCACCCGCGCATCACCCGGTTCAACAGTATAGGGCAATGGCAAAGTCGGTACAGAAAACAACCGTCCCGCAATATCGCCCAGATTAACCTGCCACAGTGCCAGGAGCAACACAACAGCCCCCAATCCCCAAATCCCAACAACCGCACGGCGCACACGCTTCAAACCGCGCAAATCAATCACAGGAGGAGCCTGTATCGCCGACAATTCGCGCACCTGCTGAAACACCTGCTCGGTCATCCACTCGGAAACAGGCGTTGCCCCGTGCAGCGACACACTGCTCACAATCAGGTCTTCCAGATCGGGATGGTGTGCATCGAGAAACAGCGCGATCTGCTCTCGCGTCACCACCGTCCGCTGCGGTACATACAACCATTTATACCCCGCGCCAACGACCAGAAGAAGAAATGCAAGAACCGGCACAACTACGGGCACGCGATCGACAAAATACACCGCAGCACACAACCCGATCAACAAACCCAAAAACACCGCGCCAAATATCAACCGACCCTGCAAACGCCGCCGCCGTTCAAACTGCGCGGCTACTTCGCGGATCGCGTGTTCCAATTTAAGCGGTAGCAATGGTATCATGTCCGTACCTCCCGCGCACTCAAATACGCGGCGTAAAAATGTTCAATTACAAGCAAGGCGAGCAAAAACCCAAGTATCCAGCGGCCGTATTCATACACAATCGAAAGATCAGCCGATTGTTTGCCATCTCTCTGAAATAACACGGGCGCATCGCACAGCCGAATTTCAAATTCCGCGGGCGTTATCCGCGCCAGATCGCTTTCTCGATCCGCGACATTAACGGCTGCAATCTGCGTCCCCTCCTGATATATGCCGGGCGCGTGGAATATGCGGGCATCGCCAACTACAGAATCCAATCCCTCTGGTCCCATAACCCGTT
>JAGWBW010000009.1:0-389 GCA_021295695.1 Candidatus Latescibacterota bacterium | reverse complement strand
CCCACCGCCCCAGACCACGATGCGACCCTCTCCTATTTTGCCTTCGACAATAGCGGGCATAAGATCGTCGTATTTTGCCAGCACCACGGCTGAACTATCGGCGGTGAGAACGTGGTAATTTTCATAGCGCACAGATGAAAAATCGTTAAACCGCGCCCCCCTGAAAGGACGAAAAATCGGGTGTTCCAAATCGACCCACGCCAGCGCAGCATATCCAGCATCCTCCACCCCTGAAACCCGGATATTCGCGCGCGCGAGCAAAGCATTTACAGATTGAATATCGGCATCCTTGAGAAGCGGCAAAAACAGCGCACCGCCTTCTTCAACATATTTTACAACCTCGCTCCCAGAAGTCACATCCTCGGCAATCACTGCCGAACCCATAAGTT
>JAGWBW010000374.1:3477-4474 GCA_021295695.1 Candidatus Latescibacterota bacterium | reverse complement strand
GGATTTTCTTGGAAGTCCGCGGTCTGTTTGGACCCGGCGGATTTTGCCATGTGTGCGATCAGAGATGGACAGGTGAGAGTCGGAGACGCTGTGGCCGTATTTGGGATGGGTGCCATCGGATTGATGGTCGTACAAATCGCCAAACTATCCGGGGCATATCCTATCATCGCGGTCGATCCATTGGAAAACCGACAACAGGTAGCTCAAATCTGCGGCGCCGACCTGATCCTTGATCCCACAACCTGTGATGCGGGCGTGGAAATCAAAAAAGCAACCGGAAACCGGGGGGTAGATGTGGCAATTGACTACAGCGCCAATGTACACGCCCTGCAAGCTGCCATACGCGGCGTGGCATTTGGAGGCACCGTAGTAGCTGGCGCAGCGCCAGCACCTTATGGTCCCGGACTCGATTTTGGTGCAGAAGCGCATTACAACCGCCCCAATCTCATCTTTTCACGGGCATGTAGCGATCCGAACCGAGAGTATCCCCGATGGGACGAAAAACGCGTTTACGCCACCTGCTGGCGACTACTCACCGAGGGAAAACTGACGGGCGAACCCATTGTAACACCTGTCGTCGCTTTTGAAGACATCGTCACAGAATATCCCAAAATCACCAGCAACCCCGAGCAAAATATCAAATTGGGGGCTTATTTCAAATAGTTCTCAGCGCACATGCAGCGTGGATGGGGTATCCCCCTTAAATCCAGATCAGGAGAAAGGAAGGCAACGATGGCCAGCACAGAAATCAAACTTACTTCTGAAGACTACCTGAAGATGCCTGACGACGAACGGCACGAACTTTTAGACGGAGAATTGGTTATGGCACCAGCACCCCGTACCGATCACCAGATGGCAGTTATGAACCTGGGATCGCTACTCCATATATTTGTGAAGGAGAAAAATTTAGGCGTCGTGCTTTCTGCCCCCACCGATGTGGTGCTTTCGGACATAGACGTTGTGCAGCCAGACCTGTTGTTTATCTCCAGTGAGCGCG
>JAGWBW010000374.1:0-3404 GCA_021295695.1 Candidatus Latescibacterota bacterium | reverse complement strand
TGTATGCCCGGCACGGCGTAAAAGAATACTGGCTTGTAGATACCGATGCCAAAACTGTAATGGTCCTGCTATTAGGCGAACACCGCTTCGAGGTGATGGGCATTTATGGAGAAGACCAGGCTTTGAGTTCGCCAACCCTGAAGGGGTTCACCTTTAATGTTAGCGAAGCAATTTAGACGCGTAAAATAGCCATCCGATGTGGGTGGCTGTTTTAATAGGGAGAATTTCCGTGCTGAAAATCAAGGTAGTTGTATTGTTTTTTCTTTTTTTATGTCAGATTGCTGAGAGCAAAGAACCAGGTTCAGACATACAATTATTGATTGCTCATGGGTTTATTAAAGAAGCAAAACTTGAGTTAATTGCCGTGGTCCGCAATCCGGCAAATAGTGACTCAGAGAAAATACAGGCTCTATTGCTTTTGGACACTATAGCATCAAATAATACAGAAAAAAAAGTTGTTTTGGCACAGTTAAAACAATTTGAGGCTGATGTTTTACAGGAAAAAGAGCAAGAGAAGTTAGCCCAGCAAAGGCTCCGAGATGAAGAACGCGCCAAACAGTATCTTGAGCATGCAAAGTTATGGAGAAAACGGATAAGGGAATGGAAGGATAGTTCCGATTATTATGACTATGAAGAGTTGGTGGCGTCTATGGAATATTGGCTTAACAAAGCATTAAATCATGTTCCTAATTCCGATGTATCTAAAGATGCCTTTGAGTTTTATTTTGATGTTCTATTTCAAGACCTGATAATCTATAAGCCGGGATTATTTTCTTCTAAGTTAGATGCAAAGAATTTTGAAGAATCTATGGCCAAGATTGTCAATGGTATTAAAATTTATGAGACAATGTATCCCGACGCTCCAGAGGTTTTGGAGTTGATGTGGAATATACATGACACTTTTTACCGGTTGTCTCTGCATCGTCAATGGTGGCAAGTGATTCCGAGAAAGCGTAGTAAAATAAAAGGGGAACATAGGCATTTAACTTATATTGGCTCTATGTTTGACATGTACCTGCTGTCGCTGGAATGGTTAGATCGTGTTATGAAACGATCCGAAGGTAAGGAGAATTTCTATTCTGATATGGCACGCCGAAAATATCGATTTATGTCTCGCTACTTCCACCGTTCTGTCAAGAAGGACGAAAAGAACCGATATCGCATCAAAGGTAACTGGGATGGATTTAGTGGATTTAGCGGTGTACCAGAAGAAGATCTGAAAAAGATACAGGAAGAAATCAGTCTAAGAGTCACGAAGTACCCTGTTATAGAAATATCGCCTGTTTCCCAGTAGGCATAAAAACAGCCACCCGTGATCGGTGGCTATTTTCTTTTTACGTATTTGTGAATTGAACCACTATCCGCCAGCCTGCCCTGTCGCCCACTGTCCGCGTCTCATTCTTCGGAATAACGTTGCGTAACCGCATTTGCGGCTTCGTCGAGGCCAGGGAAAAGGCTCTCGCGGGTGATGTTCAGAAGACGCAGTTCTTCGATAATATCCTGCTTACTCCCGGCTGGCACCTTGCGCGTGTAATAATCGTAAACTGGAATCTCCGCGTTCCGATTCAGGATTTCATCGCGTTCGAACCGCTCGTGAAACACTGAAATGAGAAAGGCACCGGACTGCAGCCGGATGCGCTCAAACGACTGTTGAGGTTCGACTACGAAGACGCGAAATAGATCTCTTAAGTCGATATTTTCCAAAAAATACGGTTTCTCTTGTCGGATGAAATGGTAGAGACGGCTCAAGGCTTCATCGCGTTCTTTTTCAAGATTCAAGTCTCCGCCTTCATCGGTGTCATCCTCCGTTTGGCTCAACAACAGATTCTGCTCTATATGACGAAGTTTGGCGAAATTGGCGATGATGCTTACCGTGTCGCTGTTGAACGGCTTGATCATGTCTCTCCACACAAAGAAGACATGCAGGCGACCGTCTTCGATATCGCCATCTTCGCAGGCATTGATTTCGGGTTATATCGAGGAGCCGTGTCTTAAGCCCATAATGCTGCGCGAGCACCCATTGTGAGAATGCTGATGTCAGCCCACTAAACGCCTCTGGCTGACGCGACATAAGTTCGTTCAGCATCACGCCTTCCCACACCCGGAATGGGAATTTATCTTTATCCTCTTCTGAACACCGCATCACGGAGGGACGTAGTTCCCAAGAGGCTCTACTTTCTCCCCGAAAATAGAGTTGCACATCATCACTGTATTCATTTTGCAGGTCGCGGCACGCTTCCAGCAAATTCTCAATGCTTTCGATTTTCTTGTTGTCGTTCTCTCGAGCTGCCCCGGTGTTTTGGGATTCATTCATACGGCCTTCGCTTTCCACAGTTTCGCTTTCCATATCTGCGAGTGCGATATATTTGTATTAATGAGTTTTGCAGAGACGAGATTTGCGCCAGCAACTATTGCTTTAGTCAGGTTAGCTTCGGTGAGATTGGCAGAAAAAAGATCGGCAGTAGTGAGATCGGCTTTGGTGAGATTCGCGAAGGACAAGTCGGCATAACGGAGTTCGGCACCGGTAAGATTGGCTTCATAAAGAATGGCTTTGGTGAGCGTGGCACCATCCAGTTTGGCATTGATGAGATTGACCTGGAACAACTTGGAAGCATGGAGATTAGAGAATGTAAGATCAGTGCTTTGGAGGTTGGCAAAATCGAGATCGGCATTCTCAAGATTAGAACCTTCAAGTTCCGCTTCTTGGAGATTCGCACAGCGGAGGTTGGCTCCTGAAAGGCGTGTATTGTAGAGGCTGGCTCTTTCCAAATTGGCATCGCTGAGATTAATGCCGCTCAGGTCTAGCTTGCATCTTTCTGGATTCAAATACATGCGTCGAATCTCAACCGACATATCTGCGGTAAGCCCTGCGCCATATCCAAATTCGCCGACAATATCCGCCTCTTCTAAATCCGGCACAACAGGCCTCAACGCCTTCGAGAAGCCATTGAATGTGTTGTGTATTCGCCATATCTCTTTCTCCTCTACCCAGAATTTCATCCTTCTTCTTTATCGTTTAAGACCATCGTGGTGTGCGTGGCATACCTGTCTGGTTAATCGTTTCAGATCAATATAGCCAACATCATATCATCGTGCAAGGTCACCGCTTTTTTTGACGAATTTGGAGCCATTACCCCGCGCAAGGTCAAACAAACCAAAACGGCCAGAGTCGTTTGACCACTGACCGCTCGCTGTCCATCTCTTATGCGCCTGTGCTACGGCCTCTGACCTAAGGGTTTTATCCTGATCATCCTTTCATCCTGTAAATCCTGATGAACTGGTCTGAAAATCGACCAGTTGTACACCGCTTCTGACAATGTTTTCATCCCAACACCCGCACATCCCCTTGCCGAATGGTTATACCTCGGGTATCGAAATAATTTAACAGCGGCACGGCAAATTTG
>JAGWBW010000094.1:11714-16179 GCA_021295695.1 Candidatus Latescibacterota bacterium | reverse complement strand
GTTGGGCGGTGCGCTGGCGGTCAATATTTCGATGGTGCTCTACTTGGGCTATACACACGGGGCGTACAATTTTACGGAGTATCCGTTTACCCGGTACGCGCCGCGCCTTTACGACGCTGTTGTGAATAACATCAAATCTCCCGAACCGGCTTCATGGGAGCGGGTGGTGCTGTTCGGTCTTGGGGGTCTCATTTTTGCGATTCTCACGGCGCTTCGGTATCGCCTGCCCTGGTGGCCCATCCATCCCGTGGGTTTTATTATTACTACGACGAGTATTCTTCACGAGATCACGTCTCTTATTATTGTTTGGCTATTCAAAGCTATCGTTACCCGGGTGGGCGGTGTGTCCCTCTACCAGAAATACCGTCCGCTATTTTTTGGCATTATTGCGGGGAGGGCGACGGGGGTGCTCGTTTCGTTTGTTGTCGATTTGATCTGGTTCCCTGGCGGCGGGCATGGGGTACACGGTTGGGCGTGATGGGAAGTGTAAAATAAAAGCCCCGTTTGACAAAGGTCAAACGGGGCTTTTGATATTGGCGGGTATATCTGCGGTGTCATGCGTTCTTCAGGGCATTTACCGCCTCTATCAATCGCCGGTCGGCTTTGTAGCGCAATTCTAAGATCGCGTCTATATCCGATAGTGCGTTCGACTCGGCCTGTAGTCGGCATACGTCAATGCGGTCTGACAGGGCATTCATCACCACGTCGAGCAACATCAAATCCGTGACATCGTCGGCAACCATACACTCATCGGCCAGAACTTTGCGGATCATTTCCAGGGGCTTTTTGAGCCTCTCGGCGTCCGGGATGGACTCACTATTTCCATTGTTGACCAGTTCGGGCGATAAACTGCCGAGAAAGCCTTCGCTGATGAATTGCCGCGTTTTGTCTTCTGTCCAGGATTGAGCCAGAATTTGTGTCAATTTGTTCGATGGTTGATCGGGTTTCTGGCTGCGACTGCGATCGCTTGTGCGCTTTGAAGACCGCTGCTTGCTCTGCTTGCTCTGATTGCGTCCTTTAGGTTGGCGAGACACATTGCGCGTATCTTGTTTTTTTGGTTCATTCCGCGTGCTTTGAGCAGGTTTTTTGGTTTGCGCTTTCGGTTGTTCATTTCGCGTATTTTGAGCAGGTGTTTCGGTTCGTGCTGGTTCCGCTGATGCTTGAACAGTTTTTTCTTCTGCATTCGCATCTTGCTGTCGAGTGGGTTGAACAGGTGTGCTTACACCGGCGCGATCTTCCCAGCGAATTGGTGCCGACCGCCTTGTTCGACGCCCCCATTGCATTTCTTCTGTTTGTACATTTTCAGATGTTTCCTGGGGTGTTGCTTCTACAGCTTTTTGATCTCGATCAACAGCGATCTTTTGCTGTTCCCTGCGCTGTCTGGATGGCGGCGATGAAATCACCGTGCGCTCTTCCTGTGCGGCAGGTATTTCAGCCTTTTTTGCAGGTTTTTTAGCTTTCTGCACAGGCTTTTTGGCTGATTGCTTTTTGGCTGTTTTTTTGGATGGCTGCTTTTTCGCAGGTTTTTTGGACGACCGCTTTTTCGATACACGCGGCGCAGAAGACCTGGCGCGCGTTTTCTTAGCTGGCTTTTTGGCTGTTTTTTTGGATGGCTGCTTTTTTGACGGACGTTTTGCTTTTTTTGCTGTGGATGTTGCGCCTTCAGTTTCCCGAGGTTCATCAGTCTGTGGTTTTGTTTTTGCCATACTATCCTTTCACAAATGTTAGCTCAAATTTGGGTTAAGCCTTTAGATAATATAGACAAAACTGCCCACAAATTCAACCAAACACGAAAAAAGGGGCTGACCAACGGCCAGCCCCTTGAGGGGTCGAGCGTATTTTGACAGCTCGATTTAGTGCATGTGCCCGTGATCGTGGGCGGGCGCAGCATTTTCATTTTCTTCTGGCATATCTGTCACCAGGGCTTCGGTGGTCAATAACAATCCCGCGATGGATGCTGCATTTTCGATTGCAGTGCGCACCACTTTTGTGGGATCAATTACGCCGGAATCTACCAGATTTTCGTATTGCTCGGTGCGTGCATTAAACCCATAAGCGCCTTCGCCCTCATTTACTTTTTGCACGACAAGACTGCCTTCTAAGCCGGCATTATCGGCGATCTGACGCAACGGTGCTTGCAGTGCGCGACGCACGATATCTACGCCTGTGCTCTGGTCGCCATGCACATCCGTTTCGTCTAATGCGCCAAGACTGCGCAGGAGAGCGACTCCGCCGCCGGGCACGATGCCTTCTTCAACTGCAGCGCGCACAGAGTGGAGTGCATCTTCGACGCGGGCTTTCTTTTCTTTCATTTCTGTTTCGGTTGCCGCACCAACGTTGATGACGGCCACACCACCGGCCAATTTTGCCAATCGCTCTTCGAGTTTTTCGCGGTCATAGTCAGAGGTGGTATCTTCAATTTGCCGACGAATCTGACTCGTTCTGCCCTGGATATCGGCTATAGATCCCGCGCCTTCTACGATTGTGCTGTTGTCTTTGTCGATCACCACGCGCTTGGCCTGTCCCAGATCGCTCAGCTCGACGTTTTCGAGCTTAATGCCGAGGTCTTCTGTTATCACGCGTCCACTTGTCAGTACGGCGAGATCACCCAACATCTCTTTGCGGCGATCGCCATATCCCGGTGCTTTTACCGCACAGGCAGCGAGCGTGCCGCGCACTTTGTTGACCACAAAAGTGGCGAGAGCTTCACCTTCAACATCTTCGGCGATTACCAGAAGCGGCTTGCCTGCGCCGGCGACTTTTTCGAGTAAGGGCAATAAGTCGTTCATGTTTGACAACTTTGCCTCGTGAACCATGTTTTCTTGATCGGTCACAAAATAGGGCGATAGATAACCGCGGTCAAACTGCATCCCTTCGACCACATCCAGTGTCGTTTCAATGCTTTTGGCCTCTTCGACTGTGATTGTGCCGTCTTTGCCAACTTTGTCCATTGCATCGGCTATAATCTCGCCAATGCTGCTGTCACTGTTGGCGGAAATTGTCCCTACTTGTGCGATTGAATTGCGGTCTTTTACCGGTTGGCTCTGGCTTTCCAGTGCTTTGACCACGGATCCAATCGCCGCATCGATACCGCGCTTGAGGTCCATTGGGTTGGCCCCGGCGGTCACATTGCGCAAGCCTTCACGGAAGATCGCTTCGGCGAGTACTGTCGCTGTGGTTGTGCCGTCGCCCGCAATGTCAGAAGTTTTGGAAGCGACTTCTTTGACCATCTGCACACCCATGTTTTCATAAGCGTCTTCGATTTCGATTTCTTTTGCTACGGTCACGCCGTCTTTTGTGACAGTGGGGGACCCCCACGATTTGGCGATAACCACATTTCGTCCAGCAGGTCCCAACGTGGCCTTCACGGCCTTGCTCAAGAGCGTTACACCACTGAGAACGCGCTCGCGAGCATCTATTCCATAGGCAATCTGCTTTGCCATAATATCAATCTCCTCTACTGAATAATGCCCAATACGTCGTCTTCGTTTACGATTACGTACTCATCGCCGTCAACTTCAATTTCTGTGCCGGCGTATTTGCCAATTAAAATTTTTTCTCCGGATTTTACCGCTGGGGCGATCACGTCGCCGTTTTTATTGCGTTTGCCCGGCCCAACGGCAACGACCTCTGCTTCCTGAGGCGTTTCTTGCGCGGTATCGGGGATGATAATGCCTCCCTTCACTTGCTCATCAGCATCCACCCGTCGCACCAAAATGCGATCGGATATCGGACGGACATTCATGAGAACCCTCCTTGAACGACAGTTGTTTAAGTGTAATTTTTTCTTTCTTGTTAGCACTCAAAATATACAGAAGCACCAATAGTTGCGCAAGTGAAAAGGGCTAAATATCAGCCAATTTTGTTTTTTTTTCAGCCAATATTTTTTCAAGATGATCAATTTGCTCTTTGAGCAATTCAGGTTTTTCTGGCGCGCCTGTTTCTTCCGGTGGCGGTGGAATTTCAGCCGGCAAATGCGCTTCTTCCCAATCTCCGTATCCGCCGTCCATCGAAATTACCGTTTCATATCCCATCGCTTTCAAGGTTTCGCCAGCGAGGAGGGACCGCACGCCGCCTGCGCAGATTACAATTACTTCACGCGACTTGTCGGGCATTGTCACGTCAGCTTTGTATTCCAATTCACCGCGCGGTATGTGTACAGATCCTTTTAAGTGTCCTCGTTCCCATTCATCCAGACCTCGTACGTCGAGTAATACGGGATTATTGCCCTCGTTCAAATACTCATTTACTTCCTGTACGGTCATTTCTGGAATATTTTGACGCGCATCATCTAACAAATTTTCACGCGACTTCATACGCTTATCTCCTCATTGCTTCAAGCTCTTCCATGGCAGTGTTTGTACTTCTTTCCACTTCCACACGGACAGGGCTCGTTTCGTCCCACCTTTTTTTCGACGCGCACCGGCTGTTTTTTCGGCGCATCGCCTTCTGTAGAATTGGCGGT
>JAGWBW010000094.1:9305-11673 GCA_021295695.1 Candidatus Latescibacterota bacterium | reverse complement strand
AGGCGTGCGGGCTGCCGGGGGCGCGGTTGTGCGGGTGTTTCTTCAACAGAAATGCGGAATAACAATCGCAATGTTTCACGGTTGATGTCTTCGAGCAATGCCACAAACATTTCATAACCTTCGCGCTTGTACTCGATTAATGGATTTTTTTGTCCATAACCGCGAAGGCCAATGCCCTCTTTCAGATCGTCCATTTCGCGGAGGTGTTCTTTCCACTTTTCATCAAAGACGCTCAGGTAAATCATGCGTTCGATCTGGCGCATGCGGTCTTCCCCAAGGATCCTTTCGCGGCGATCATAAGCCTCGCGAATCCCACGCAACACGCGATCTCGCAAACCCGCTTCGCGCAATTGGGGCAAATCTTCATCGGGTATGATGGGTGCTTGCAAGAATACATTGCGCAAGTCGTTCATTAATCCATCAAAATTCCAGTCTTCGGGATGTGCGTCGGGCGGTATATGAATATCGAGTAGCGCATCGATGGTTTCGTCGATCATCTCGCTGATCATCGCCGAAATATCTTCTTCTTCCAGCGCGTGTCTGCGTCTGTCGTAAATTACTTCGCGCTGTTGATTCATGACGTCGTCGTAATCCAGCACCTGTTTTCGAAATTCAAAATTGCGCGCTTCAACCCGTTTTTGCGCGGTTTCAATGGATTTTGTCACCCAGCTGTGTTCGATCACTTCGCCTTCTTCGGCTCCCAGGCGGTCCATGACGCGGGCGATGCGCTCAGATCCAAACAAACGCATCAGGTCGTCTTCCAGTGAAATGAAAAATCGCGAACTTCCCGGGTCCCCTTGCCGTCCAGAGCGACCGCGCAATTGCCGGTCTATGCGCCGGGATTCGTGTCGTTCAGTACCAATAATAGTCAATCCACACGGGACTTCATCCCGACACCCGTATTCGTCTATGTAGGGACACAGGGACTGGGCGTCATCGGGATTTGCAATCAATGCACACTGATGTCCTTCGGGTGCTTTTACGATGCCGGGGCCCAGTTTGATATCTGTACCGCGTCCGGCCATATTGGTTGCAATTGTTACTGCACCCGGTTGTCCGGCTTGTGCGATGATCTGCGCTTCTTGTACATTTTGTCGGGCATTGAGCACCTGGTGTTTGATTTTTTTGCGCGTGAGCATCCGCGAAATCAACTCGGAGGTCTCAACGGAAATTGTGCCGACCAGGACCGGCAATTTTTGCTCGTTCAGATGCTCAATTTCATCGATTACAGCATTGTATTTTTCGCGTTTTGTGCGATAGATCCAGTCGTTAGAATCGATGCGGCGCACCGGCTCATGCGTTGGAATCGATACCACATCGAGTTTGTAGATTTGATGAAATTCTTCGGCTTCTGTCTCGGCAGTACCGGTCATGCCCGCCAGTCGGTCATAGAGTCTGAAATAATTTTGTAATGTAATGGTTGCCACAGTTTGTGTGTCGCGTTCGACTTTTACCTTTTCTTTTGCTTCCAATGCCTGGTGCAATCCATCGGCAAAACGGCGTCCGGGTTGTGGCCGTCCCGTATATTCATCAATGATGACAACTTTGCCGTCGTCAATCATATATTGCACATCTTTTTCGTACAGAGAATAGGCTTGCAACAATTTTCGCACGCTATGGATGGATTCATTTTTTTCTCCGTAATCCTGATAGGCAGCTTCTTTTGCCTGGTCTTGTTCCGCGTCTGATAGCGATGCGTTTTGTTCGATATCTCGAAGCTCTTCATCGAGATCGGGCAACACAAAGTCGTCTGGGTTGTGGCTGATTTCGTCGCGTCCTTTTTCGGTTAGATCGATGATATGGCTTTTCTCATCGATGCTAAAATAAAGGTCTTCGTCCAGTTCTCCCGTGCGCTTGTCGCGGATATAATCAGCTTCAACTCGCTGCACGAGGCGCTTGATGCCCTCTTCTTGAAGTCGCTTCATAAAGCGACTGTTTTTGGGCATTCCGCGCTGAACCTGCAATAACAAAATGCCGCCCTCGTATTCATCGCCGGATTCGAGTTCTTCTTCTGCTTGCTTTAAAATATTATTTACGATTCGGGTTTGGGCGCGCACCAATTTTTCGACCAGAGGGCGCATTTCTTCATACCGATGCGATGAGGATTCCGATACTGGCCCAGAGATAATCAGCGGCGTGCGCGCCTCGTCAATCAGAATGCTATCTACTTCGTCAATAATTGCAAAATAGTGCGCACGCTGGATCAAATCTTCGGGGCGAATCGCCATGTTATCGTAGAGGTAATCAAAACCAAACTGGTCTTTTGTGCCGTACACGATATCCATAAGACAGGCGTCTTTGTGGTCGCACACGCGCATGCGATACCCGTCTTCGCCCTCTTCTTCCATAATAAAACCTTCCACGCCCA
>JAGWBW010000094.1:0-9284 GCA_021295695.1 Candidatus Latescibacterota bacterium | reverse complement strand
GGTCCCAGCCACATGGCGTCGCGCTTGGCGAGGTAGGAGTTTACGGTGACGAGATGCACGCCGCGCCCGAGCAAGCCATTCAGGTACAAAGCCAGGCCCGCGGCCAGTGTTTTACCTTCGCCCGTGGCCATTTCGGCGATCTTGCCCTGATGCAATACGGTCGCACCGACCAATTGCACATCGTAGGGTATTTCATGCCACACGATTTGATCGCCAGCCCGATCCCAGGATTTGCCTCGCTCCTTGAAGCGGCGACACGTTTCCTTAAAGACAGCAAATGCTTCTGGGTGAATTTCATCGAGTACATCGCGCTCAATATCCTTGATTTCGGCTTCGACTTCGGCAATGGCTTCCAATTGTTCGGTGCGGTCTTCATCTCGCTGCATCGCAGCCAATTCTTCCTTGAGCTGGATGAGATGCTTTTGAGCATCGTCAGTCGCTTCGGCAATGCGCGCGCGGAACTCAGTTGTTTTGCCTTTTAATTCCTCGTCGGACAAAGAGGCATATTCTTCGTAGAGTTGATTAATTTCATCCACAACCGGTTGCATCTTTTTGACATCCCGATCGTGTTTGCTGCCGAAAATTTTTGTCAGGAAATTCATTGTGATTTATCCTGTGAATAATGAGGTGTCACATCCCCAATTCAATGCGCTCGGCCAAAAAAGGCGGAAGTCCCGCCGATAGAATTTTGGCCTGTGCTGCTGCCACATCGTAAGACACGCGGCGCAATTGGAGGTTCCCTTTTTCTCGATCCCATACGACAAAAGCCGCCCGCGCATCGCCGTCGCGAGGTTGTCCTACACTGCCGACATTTACGAGGTATCGGTCATTATCGGATAACTGCACTTCTCCTTCGCTCAGGAGCACTGTTTTTTGAGATGCCGAGCACACAAATGCGCGGTGAGAATGACCGACAAAACACATCTCAAAGTCGGTTTGATCGAGCATTGACCAGCCATCTTCGGGGTCAAATAAATAGTGCCACAACTCGGGTTCAATTGGCGAAGCGTGAGCATAACAATAAGCAGATTCATTTTGAAAGGGTTGGAAAGATCGCAATAGCGAGGCGTTTTCATCACTCAGCATCTGAGCAGTCCATTGTATTGCCGCCAGTGCCACAGGGTTAAAAAACCCCGGATCTTCCAGGCCCACTGCCGCCCAATCGTGATTGCCCGCCAGCACGAGGTCCGATACTTCGCGCACGCGCTCTATACACATATTGGGATCTGCGCCGTATCCAACCATATCGCCCAAACAAATAATTCGATCCACCTGTGCTTCTGCAATTTTTTCCAGCACTGTTTGCAACGCTTCGAGATTCCCGTGTACATCTGAAAAAATTGCAATACGTCCAATATTATCCATTGGGTTGTTCCGCATTCATCTTGGACAGGGTATCCAGAATACCATTGATAAAGTTAGAAGCATTGGCTTCGCTAAATAGCTTGGCCAGTTCTATGGCCTCGTCAATAGAGACTTTGTAGGGAATATCTTTGAAATAGCGCATTTCGGCAAGTGCCATCCAGAGGACGATGCGATCGATGCGCGAAACCCGGTCTAATGACCAATTTTCCAGTACGGGTTCAATAGATGCGTCCAGTTCTTCGCGGTGCTCCCAGGCTGTTTGGGCCAGAGTTATCGCAAAATCCGAGGTTGATGCCGAAAGGCGTGCACGGATGCACATGGTCTGCGCTGTCTGTTGTACTGGGTCGCCAACGCTCACGGTCCAATAAAGTGCTTGCAACGCAGCCTGACGCGCTTTGCGTCTCGATTTTATCATTTTTTTGACTCCCAGGCAGCGATAACGCCAATCATTTCAATCGCGCCCAGCGCGGCTTCCCAACCTTTATTGCCAGCTTTTGTACCCGCCCGCTCAATCGCCTGTTCAATGGTATCGGTTGTCAAAATGCCAAATATGGTGGGTACACCTGTTTCGCGACCAACAGATGCCACGCCTTTTGAAGCTTCATTGCATACATAGTCAAAATGCGGTGTGCTGCCTCTGATTACTGCGCCCAGACAGATCAGCGCGTCATATCGACCGCTGTGCGCCATTTTTTGTGCTATTGTGGGAATTTCAAAACTGCCCGGTACCCACACCACGTCTATGGCATCTGTATCGCCACCGTGTCTCGCAATACAATCGAGCGCGCCGCCGAGCAGTTCTTTGCTGATAAATGCATTGAATCGCCCCACCACAATGCCAAACCGTTTGCCTTCTGCCGATAGCTGACCTTCATAAACTTTGGGCATCGCGATCTCCTTCTTCGCCTAATTGCAATTCGTCCTCTTTAAATAAATGTCCCATCTTTTCTTGCTTGGTCCGCATATATGTCAAGTTCCATTTGTTGACCTGAATGGCGACCGGGACGCGGTCAATAATTTCTATTCCATATGCTTCCAGGCCCACGCGCTTTGATGGGTTATTGGTGATGAGTACGACTTTTCCGATTCCCAAATCTGACAAGATTTGCGCGCCAATGCCGTAGTCTCGTTCGTCCATTTTAAATCCGAGTTTTAAGTTGGCTTCTATGGTATCATATCCATCTTCCTGCAGTTTGTATGCATGCAATTTTGCCCGCAGGCCAATACCTCGCCCTTCCTGCCGCATGTACACCAGTGCTCCGCGTCCTTCTTTTTCGATCATTTCGAGTGCGGAGTGTAAGTTTTTTTCGCAATCACATCGCAATGAGCCGAGTGAGTCGCCCGTCAAGCACTCGGAATGCATCCGCACCATTACGGGTGTATCGCCGGAAAGATCGCCTTTTACCAGTGCGACGTGTTCGCGTTCATCCACGTCGCTTTCATACAGGTGTAATTGAAACGCGCCAAATCGCGTGGGCATATCCACTTGCTCGACACAGCGCACCAGTTTTTCGGAACGGCGACGATAGGCAATCAGATCGTGAATTGTCGTCACTTTCAAGCCAAATTGATCGGCAATTTCCAGAAGCTGTGGCAAGCGGGCCATGGTGCCGTCTTCATTCAGTATTTCACACAGTACACCGGCGGGATACAGGCCGGCCAAACGCGCCAGATCTACCGCTGCTTCTGTGTGTCCCGCTCGTCGCAACACGCCGCCGGGCATTGCGCGCAGTGGAAAAATGTGCCCTGGCCTACCAAAATTTTCAGACCGCGATTTGGGATCTACAAATTGTCGAATTGTTTCAGCTCGATCATGTGCGGAAATACCGGTCGTTACACCGTAGAGCGCGTCAATGCTCACCGTGAAGGGCGTGCCGTGAAGCGCTGTGTTGGTATTGACCATCATGTCCAGGTCGAGTTCTTTGAGGCGGTCGGGCGTTGCGGGCAAACAGACCAGTCCGCGTCCATGGCGCGCCATAAAATTGATGGACTCAGATGTTACTTTTTCTGCGGCCATAATGAAGTCGCCTTCATTTTCCCGGTCTTCGTCATCGACGACAATGACGATTTTTCCCGCTCGAATATCTTCGAGGGCGTCTTCGATTTTTGCGATTTTGCCCATATATACCTTCCTGTAAACTATTGGTCGCTCATCATCTCCCGAATGCGATTTTTTGTGAGCTTATTTTTGTCATCTTCGAACTGCACCAACCGCTCCAGATAACGCGCGATCATATCCACTTCGATATTTACCCGGGCACCCGGATATTTTTCTGATAATGTCGTAACTTTTAGTGTGTGCGGAATTGCCGCAATTGAAAAGGTGCGATCGGTTACTGAAACCACTGTCAGGCTGATTCCGTTGACGGTGATTGATCCTTTCTCGGCAATATAAGGGGCCAACTCAGACGGTATTTCAAATTCAAATACAATTTGGTCAGGAGATTCTGTGCGGCCTTTCACGCGCCCTACGCCATCGACGTGTGCGGCAACGAGGTGACCGTCGAGGCGGCCGCCGAGTTTTAATGACCGCTCCAGATTAACGCGGCTGCCCACGCGGCAATCACCCAAAGTGGTTCTTTGCAGTGTTTCTGCTATGGATTCGATCACAAATGTGTCGGCATCAAAATGTACGACGGTATGGCATGCACCTTCGATAGCAATGCTGTCGCCTATCTTTATACCATTGAGTACCTGCTTCGCAGCAATGGTCGTGCGCTGGTAACCCGCGCGCGATTCAATATGCCGAATCGTTCCCACTTCCTCTATAATGCCAGTAAACATGATCACTCAGACGTTTTAGGGCGATTTTTTTACGCGAGCAGTGAACAAAAAATCATTGCCGATGGCTTCGACTTTTACATTTTCAAGTGCAATCGCATCGGTTATCGAAGCAATATCTAATGATCCGATTGCGGGTATTCCCGCGCCCAGTATTTTGGGTGCGATAAATGCGGCTATTCGATCTACCAGGCCCAGGCACAATGCCGATGCAGCAACGCGGCTGCCGCCTTCGATCAAGATGTGTCGCAATCCCATCTGGGCGGCTTTTTGCAAGACCGCCTTCAAATTTATTTGACCATTTAGTATTGGCAACTGCCAGACCTGCGCCCCTTTGTTTTTTCGCTCTTTTATCCGTTTTCTGCACACTTCTTTAGTCGTTGCTATAATCAGTGGTGCCCCGCCAAAAATCCTGGCGTTTAATCCGATTTTTAGCTGAGTATCCAGAACGATCTTTGTCGGACTGCATCCATCGACATGTCGCACGGACAATTCTGGATCGTCGGCCATCACAGTGCCGCGTCCGACCAGAATCGCGTCGGCCTCTGCGCGAAGTTGATGCCCGCGCACCCGCGATGTTTTTGATGTGATCCACTTCGAGTCGCCCGTGCAGGTGGCGATGTTGCCGTCCAGTGTTTGCGCCAGCTTTAAGGTGACAAAAGGCAATCCGCTCGACAGATATTTGGTTTCGAATTCGTTCATTATATAGTGGTGAATCCGTGTAAAACGCTCATCTGCATTTATCTGCGTCCATCTGCGGATACTATTTCACTTCGAAAACGGTTTTTCCAACCCCCACGTTGCCCAGTGCATCTTCCGCTTTCACTACGAGTGTATAAGAGCCGGTTTTCAGATTTTGAATAGAAAAATTCAGTGTCTCTGTCGGCGAATCAAAAATTTTGTCAGTGGGAAAGACCACCTTCCAATCGTCGGAATTGAGGGAGTACGCTGCCTTGTGAATCGCAGTGGCGGCATCTTGAATTGAACCGGTTACGCTCACCTTTTTGTCGGTCTGCCTTATGTTGTGCAACTGCACAGTTGGTGCCGAATTATCAATATCAAAGGGCGCACTGACCGCTTCGGCTGTTAATTCGATGGGGTTGTCCAATCGGTCTGATGCAACGACCTTAACTTCGACTGTGCCATCGGGAACAGCTTCGGTGTGCCAAAAATAATGTGAGGTCTTTAAATCGTCTTTTAACAGCCGCCAGTGCGATTCGCCAATACTTCTAAAATACAGGGTATAAATCAAGGTATCGTCGTTGGCATCACCGGCAGTCCAATCAATTTTCCACACGCCTTTTTCCATAAACTCCGGGTTTTCACCTTCGTTGCCAGACTGGTCGGCCTCGGCTTTAACCCTTAATATTCTGGGATGAACATTGTCCTGCAAGCCCGCGAGTTTGATAAAACGCACCAGAGGTGTGGCATTTTCCGATCGCGTCTTCAAAACCAACCGATATTGCAAAAAGCGCCCCGGGCGACTGGTAATGGGTTTTCCCGATGTGGTGATTGGCTCTGACCACGCGCTCCACGTATCATCGGGTTCTTCGCTGTTGCCGGATCGCGTTTGAACAGCGACTGATGTTTTTGCTGGTGTTTCGCTTTGCCATGATACGCGCCCCCAATGCGATACCCGGTCAAAGTCATGAGGTTCAGAAGTGAGCAGTCCTTCTCTGGCAAATCCTTTTTCTATTCGATAAATTTCACCAGATCCACTGCATCCAATCCACAATGCGTCATTGTGCGCGGCAGCCATAACATAGGGATTTACATCTTTTAATACTGTGAGCAAAGTGGCGTTGCCATCGGGCCAAACGCGATGCACGCGGCCGTGTTTTCCCGTGACTACTGTTACTGTTCCATTGGCATCTGTTACAGAATCCAACAACATCGGATCATTCGTATTCCACAGTCGCATTGCCAATCCCGAAGGTCGGATCGCATACAGTGTTGCGCCGGATTGATCTGATCCTTTTTGCTCTCTCCCATTTCCTTCCGTTCGACCGCTTTGCGCCATCGCTGTTGCGTAAATTGTTCCATTGGGCATTACACTCAGCGAGTGAATCTCTTTTTCACGGGCATCGTAAAGCACATCTGCACCACCCTGATTGTGCACCTGATAAATCAGGCCGCTGTTATCTGTGCCCGCATAGATTTCGCCTTGAGCACCTATCGCGAGCGATACCACATTGGGGTCCTTGCTCGCGTACAGTGCGACGACTTTGCCCTGTTTGTCAATTTTCAAAATGCGCCCGCGATCACCACCTGTACCCGCATATAATCCACCGCCCGGACGCGCGACTATTGCAAATACATGGCGGTCACCTGTCTGACAAAATTCCGTGGGTTCTCGTCCTGGTGCGATGCGATAAATCAGCCCGTCTGGCGATGTGCCCGCATAAACAGCACCATCTGCGCCAATGGCGAGGCTGAAAATGTGAACTTCAGGGGAATCAAATAATAATTCTGCCCGATCGCTGTCGGGCTTGAGCATGTAGATTCGGCCTTCTTTGCCGGTTCCGATGTACAGGGTTTTGTTTTTATCTACAGATAGTGCCCATACAAAGTCTTCACCTGTGTCTGCTACCATTTTATAAGCTGGTGCCAATGTCACTGTGCCTTCCCGCGTAAGCGACACGCTATCGGGTTCTCCTTTCAGGAAAGCCGTCTGTGAATCTTCTCGCCAAATTTTGGGCGACACTGCGTTTGCAATTGTCCCGAGGAGGACAAAAAGCAGCACATGTGTCATCCCCGATCTCAATATTCTATCTTTTTTCTTCACCCGAACCTCTCCTGCCTGAAAAAGTTGCACTACCGTCTTTGCCCACGACCAGAAGTGCCGTTTGATTGCCGGTCAATACATGGTTGGTCCGTACGTGTTTTTGGCTATATACCGACTGCTGTGATTTTTGCACGACATCTGATCCACGCGCCAGCGATAGTGCTGAGAGAACCGACGTGGGCAATCCAGAAATTTCGCGTCCGCCCATTGTCACGCTGGGACGGGAAGCTACAAATCGCGCAACGAGTACATCATTGCGCCCCGATTTTTCGATCAGACCAATCAGCTCTTCCAGTGTTTTGGGTTGATAAGCGGTGCGCTTTATATCTTGTAATCGCTGTTGTTGCTCATTCACAACCTGCAATATCAAACGCCCTGGTGTTATAAACTCGGGGATTGGCAGGGCAACATCTACGATTTCGCGCTTGCCCAGCAATGGAGATAGGGCAACAGAGACATGTACTGTATCGCCCGGTTCGTATTTCAAACGATCCAATCGCAGCCCCTCAATACGGGCACTTTGAGCGCGTTCCTCAACGGATAATTGAAATACAGCCGAGTCAATATTGGCTTCTACAAAAGGATTCTGAATCACTTGTGCAAGGGGTTGTGTTAAGCCCAGCACAGCCAGTCCAAGCCCCTGAGCACCTGCGTATTTATTTTTTAAAATCACGGGTTCGCGTTTGGGCATGTGCAATGTCAATTGTCCTGCGACAGTGGTTTCACCCGTCAATTTTTCAGCGGAGATAACGGAGGTCGCTACGGCCATCCGCACCAGCAACGGTCCCAATTCTCTGTGGCGAAATACCTCCATATTAAACGAAGCGTCGTGGTCGGGAGATACGACAGAGATATGTACAGGCATCATTTCTGCTTCGGACCCTATTACGCCAGCAATGCCCGGTGCGCGATCTTGTAAAATCACACCGATATGCCGCGATGCCGTGCCCACCTTAAATGAAAGCATCTGGCTGGAGATTACTTCGTGAATAAATGCTGCGGTCATAGACATGGCCGTGCGACCACCAAATAACAGGGGGTGCCCAAATCCCACTACCTTATCACCTACGCGATGTGTCAGCGTGCCAATACCCGTGACACTGAGGTCGCCCCGAACCAATTGTACACCCAAAGGCGCGCCCGGTTCAAATGCACCGACAGACAGGGATGGGTCTGTTCCACCGCCACCCTGCATGGGCAATAAGCCGTATTTTGACAGTTCTTCGCGAAATTCCGCAACGACTTGCGGGGCAAATCCCGACAGCATCAACGGTATAGATACGGGTTTTAGCACACCGCCGTGTACACCAGCTATTTGTCCATCCCAGGGCGCGGATCCATAAGTTGCGCTCGACGTGGTATCCCGCGATGCGCGCTGGAGTACCGTCATCATCTCGCCAATTGGCGTAATCCCCGCAATTGGCTCTTCGGCGAATGCACCAATACTGTAGCCGACTGCGCCGACGAGTTTGCCTTCGATATATACCGGGCTGCCACTCATGCCGGCGATGACGCCAGTTTGCGCCATGGGACCGCCGGATAGCCGGGCGAGAATCATATCGCTTTTTGGACCAAAAACATTGCGTAAGACACCTAATACTTCAACGCCAAATGTATCGATGCGGGTGCCTTGAAATACCGTGCGCCCCACGCCTTTCATGCCGCGCTGGATATCATCTACGGACATGTACAACTCGGCACTGGTCGATCCATATAGCATGCAGATCGTGAAAAATGTCAAAAATCGAGAAAACATGCGTTCACTTCCGCGTAGAAGGGGGTGAGAGAAAATTTTTGCATTCTGATATTATACCGTTTTTTGGGGCGGTGAACAAGTTTCTTGTAAAACATATCTAATCTGTGTATAATGGCAAATATGCAGATTACTTTGCTCACTGTGGGTAAGTTCAAAGACGCCTGTTATCGAGACGCCGCACAAAATTATATCAAACGACTGAAACACTACGTCGCTTATGATGAAATTGAAGTGCGAGAAGAGCGCGGTGGCAAAAATGCCCGTGTGTCTGATATTATCGAAAAAGAAGGCCATCGCCTTTTAAGCGCGCTGCATCCAGATGCCACTGTGGTTGCTCTTGGGCCTTCTGGCAAATTGTGTCGTTCCGAAGCCTTAGCTAAGCGCTTGACAAATCTACGCGTACAAAGAAAAAGCCGCCTCGTTTTTCTCATTGGCGGCCCCTTTGGGCTTGCATCTCGAGTTCTGCTGCGTGCAGATTGGCACCTGTCTCTTTCACCTATGACCTTCCCGCACGAATTGGCGCGTGTTATCTTGCTGGAGCAACTCTACCGCGCCTTCACGATTATTAGAGGTGAAAATTATCACAAATGAAAAAGC
>JAGWBW010000093.1:9321-18244 GCA_021295695.1 Candidatus Latescibacterota bacterium | reverse complement strand
GGGCTGGGGGACGGAGATGGTCGAGGAGGTGCTCAATGCGCATCCCTGGGATAAGGGGAATGCGAATTGGTGAGCAGTGTGATCCGCAGATAAAAAAGAGAGGCTGTGGAGTGTGAACAACCGTAGGGGCGAGGCATGCCTCGCCCGTCTTTTTTTGAGAGGACAATATGAATAATCAACAATACTTTTTTGAACTCGATGTCTATGGCTTTACGGTTGTCGAAAATGTTTTGACGACTGAGGAAGCGGGCGAGATGCGCGAAGCACTTATGCGTTGTGAGAAGGAAGTTGGCACGGAGGCCAAAAATCGGGGAACCGCTCGGCATGTCGCCAATTTGCCGGTGCTGGATCGCGTTTTTCACAAGACTATTGATCATCCGCGGATACTTCCGTTGCTCGAGCATTATCTGGAGAAATCGCTTATTCTGGGTAGTCTCAGGGTTTGCACAGTGATATTCCATTGGAGATGCTCAATTTCAGTTCGCCAATTATGATGAATACGATTTGGATGCTCGATGATTTTTCGCCGGTAAATGGGGGCACGCGCGTGGTGCCGGGATCGCATAAGAGCGGATTGGCTATCCCGCCAGAGGATGTGTCTGTTAAGCACATTGCACAACCCGAAGGATCTGCGGGTAGTGTTATTGTTATTAATGGTCAAATATGGCATGCAGGTGGCGCGAATACAGGGACGACAAATCGCCATGCGTTGTTCGGTCACTATCGCAAACGGATGTGTATGTTTCAGGTGGATCCCCACGATGGTTTTCCGCTTGAATGGTTTGACGGGCTTACGGACCGGCAAAAGCAATTGATGCGGATGACCAAAGGGCTTAAATCAGCCCACGCGGCGGATGCGCATTTTCGATAAGGCGGTGAGATGTAAGAGGGCCTCACACAAAGACACAAAGACGCAAAGATACAAGACGTTAAAGGCAATCCAGTGGTGTTGGGAGATTTCTCACTTCACAGTGAACTGGTCTGAACTGCGACCAGTTGTACACCGTTCCTTACTTCTCACTTCATAATTGGAGATCAATATGCTCGTTGGTATATCCCCATTGTTCAGTCCCGAGTTGTTGGCTACGATTTATCGCATGGGACACGGAGATGAGATTGTTCTGGCAGATGCACATTTTCCCGGGCATTCGGTGAATGTCAATACGCTGCGGGCTGATGGTTTGGGGGTTGCGGATTTGCTCGAGGCAATTTTGCCGCTGTTTGTGCTGGATACGTATGTGGATAGCCCGGTTTTTATGATGGATGCTGTGCCGGGCGATACGCTCGATCCCACAGTTGAGGCGTCTTACCGGGCTGTTATTGACGAGATATGGCCCGATACACCTCCGATCGCGCGCGTTGAACGCTTTGCTTTTTACGAGCAGGCGAGACATGCGTTTGCGGTTGTTATGACTGGGGAGACCGCAAAATATGGCAATGTTATTCTGAAGAAGGGTGTGACGCCGGTGTAGGAGAGAAGGGGAAAAAGCGATGACCTGTCCAAAAGGACAGGTTGTTTTTGTCCCTGGGGACGGTGTTTTGGGATTGTGAATGGTGTATTTTTGGGGTGAGATTAGATATCATTCCATCAATAGGAGGCATACCATGGCTGTGACGACACTTGATTATGTGCCCTGTGCGCGTGTGGGAGATATTCCCGAGGGTGGGATTATGGCGGTGAATGTGGAGGGCCATGCAATTGCGCTGGCAAAGTCAGATGGCGAGATTCGGGCGGTGGATAACCGGTGCCCGCATATGGGGTATCCGCTGAGTGAGGGGTCGATTCACAATGGGTTGATTATTTGCCACTGGCATCACGCGCGGTTTGATCTGGTTAGCGGGTGTACGTTTGATCCGTTTGCGGATGATGTTCGCAGTTATCCAGTGGATGTGCAGGATGGTGAGATTTATGTGAATGTGCATGCCACGCATCCCGATCCGGTGGGGCATTGGAAGCGGCGGCTGAGCGAGAGTTTGGAGCAGAATATCAATCTGGTGATTGCCAAGTCGGTGATCGCGCTTCGGGGTCAGCGGGTCGATGGGGATGAGATTGCAGAGATTGGCGCGCGGTATGGTGCGTTGCGGCGGCGTCAGGGATGGGGTCCGGGGTTGACGATTTTGACGTGTATGGCCAATGTGGTGCCGAAGCTGGCGAATGAGGATCAGGTTCTGGCGCTGTATCAGGGGTTGTTGCACGTGGCGAGCGAGACGAGTAATGCATCGCCGAGGATTGTTTTTACGCCTCTGGAGACGGAGGAGCTTACGCTGGCGCGCATTAAGGAGTGGTTCCGCTATCTGATTGAGGTGCGGAATGCCGATGGCGCAGAACGCGCTTTGTTGACGGCGATTCAGATGGGGGCAACGCCTTCGGAGACGTGCGATATGCTGGTGGCGGCAGCGACGGATCACTTTTATCGCGATGGCGGGCATGTGCTGGATTTTATCAATAAGGGTTTTGAGGTGCTCGAGCGCATTGGATGGGACAAGGCCGATGAGATTTTGCCTTCGCTGGTGGGGGTGCTTTCGGGTTCACAGCGGAGTGAGGAGTTGAACCGATGGCGCAGTCCCGTTGATTTGGTGGCGTTGTTAAATGGCGCGTTTGATGAGCTTGAGGATCTGGTTCGGGAGGGCGAGGGCAAGACGTGGGACGATGCGGATGCTTTGACGGAGGTTTTGTCAGGTGATGATCCGCATGCGATTGTGGATGGGTTGAAGGCGGCATTTGCCGGGGGGGCGACGCTGACGCAGTTGACGCAGACACTGACTTATGCAGCGGCTTTGCGGATTGCGCGGTTTCACGTTAAGAATGAGTTTGCCGATTGGATTGCTGTGCTGCATACGCATTCGGCGGCTAATGCGCTGCATCAATGTGCAAAGCGCGCGCCGTCATTGGATCTGGCGCGGGGGATTTTCCACGGTGCAATGGCGCTGTATTTTGATCGGTGGTTTAATAAGCCGGCAGCCCGATTGCCCCAGGACCAGCGCGCGACGCAACAGTTGCCGGAAGATGCGGATGAGTTGCTGGATTCTTTTGTGACGTTGCTCGATACACAGGCACAGGTGGATGAGGCGGGGCGGATTGCGTATCGGTATTTGTCGCTGGGGCATCCGCGCGGTGCTTTGTGCGAGCGGTTGGGGCATGTGTTGTTGCGAGAAGATGCGGAGTTTCATTCGTTTCAGATGCTGGAGTCTGCGTTTAGCCAGGCAGAGGAGTTGGATGAGGAACGCGCACGGATTACGCTGGTGGGCGCGGCGCGCTATCTGGCGGCGCATGCACCAACGGCGCGGGCGTTGGGACAGACGGCGAATTTGGCGCTTCGACTCCACCGAGGAGAGGATCTTTCGGCTGAGGACCCGGATGAGGCAGTGTGATCCGCAGATGAAAAAGAGGGCTGTGAAGTGTGAATAACTGTAGGGGCGAGGCATGCCTCGCCCGTCATTGCGGCATGTTTTTGAGCCGCGATCCCGTGGCGGGACGATTGATTCCAGATCACACAGACAGGTATTCGAAAAGCCTGTACCAGCGATGGTGCAGGCTTTTTTTAGGCGATCATATCCTCGGTTCCCATTTTCCCGTTACGCTATAGGCTTCATCATCGCCTGGCCACGGGGGCATGGTGATGGCAACGGCGCACAGGGGTTCGCTGTTGTGGGCGCGAAATTGGAAGTGGGTGCCCTGTGGTATGGTGAGACTTACGCCGGGGGCGAGGGAGGCGATTTCTTCGCGGTTGCCCTGTTTGCGCCACATTTCGCCCTGTCCGCTGATGATGTACCAGATTTCTTCGATGGTGCGGTGGGCAATGGCGATGGATGTTTTTCCCGGGGCGAGTTCAAAGTGGGCCATGCCGCCGCTTTTGAGTTCGAGGAGTATGCGAACATCGGATCCATCGGGCGCAGTGACGTCGGGTTTCTGGGGCAGGCGTTTTGTGCCAAATTCGGTCATGTTGTTCTCCGATTTACATTTCCCGTTCTTCAATGGTTTTTCGAAGCAGGACTCTTCCGCGATACAGCCAGGTTTTTACGGTGCCTATGGGTACTTGCATGGTTTTTTCGATCTCGGCATACGAATAATCCTCAATATAACGCAGGCGCATGGCTTCGCGATATTGTTGTGGCAGTGTTTGTATGCTTTTGCGTACGAGGTGTTGGCATTCTCGTGCGTGCAGGGCGGTTTCCGGGTCTTGTGTGCAGTGCGGGGCGATTTTTTCTATGCCTTCTGGCGATTGAAAATAGGTTGTCCATTTGCGTCGCACGGATTGTGATTCGCAGTGCGAGAGGCATACGTTCATTGCTATGCGGGTCAACCAGGTTGAAAATGCCGCGTCACCGCGAAAGCGATTGAGTCCCTGGTATGCTTTTATAAATGCGATTTGAACCAGGTCATCGATGTCGTCCTTGTTTTTTGTGTGGCTGGCTACAATTGCATAAATTCGGGCTACGTTTGCCTGGTACAGTTTGTTAAATGCGATCCCATCACCCATCCGCGCTTTTAGAATCATCGTCTGTTCTTCGTTCGGTGCCATGATACTCCTCTTGTGTCGTGAGGTCATGTTGTTTTTGTTGATCATCTCCTGTGTTCCGCACCGATGGGTGTTTGGGGTGGTCCCCGGAGGGCAACAAAAAACCCGACATCGAATCTATCTCGATGTCGGGCACGTAGGGTGTAGGCACCAAAAACCCCACTCAGGGGTTGGCAAAATTTTAGCCTCCAGGGCATAATCGCCGCCTCCTGGAGGGATAATGGCAGTGTGAATAGACCATTTGATTTTACCTAAAGATATTTAATTTCAGGTATTTATCTCCTAAAATCAGAGGGCTTTTGTTTTTGGGATTGGACAATATAGCCCGTTCTGTATTTTCGTGCAAGAAAAAATCTGTACCATACAAAAAAATTGTTTTTTTGAAAATGAGGCGGGGCGGCGGTCAGCGGACGATCACAATGTCATCGTAGGGGCCGTCCCTTGTGCCGTCCCAGCCTGTATATTAGACCGGTCAGATAAAAATTGTACGTCACGGTGTACGGCAAAAAGTGCGTAATCAAAACTGGACGACACCGGCCGTTTCCCACTTTTCATAACTCAGAGACCGCAAGCACTGTGGTATAATACGCAAGCATGGCGTTGTCGGCGTCCGATTCCGTAATTTCATAAGGGATAGATTCAAATGATTTGTGCTCTTGTGCATCAAGTTCTTCTGAAAGGTAAAAATCATGAAGAATATTGTCTCTGCCAAAGGAAAAATTTCTGTCACCCTTATCGGCTATGCGCACATCCGCTAAGAATACGACAGCGGAAAATATGACTTTAACCTTTTTAGAGTGGTGGTTCTGTAGTGATCCTCCGACAGTAACAATATTGTCTATTTTGCTTATTGATATACTACTTTCATCAATCTCTACTGCCGATGTATTCAGCATCATGTTTAATCCTCCTGTGTGGTTTAGCCATTATATCTTTCCTTATTCGTCGAGACAAGCGTAAACTTCACCGAGATTGACGTGAGGGTATCGGTTTAATAAAAAAGAACGGGTAGAGAATGATAATATTCTTTACCCGTTTCCTTTTTCTCCTCGCTGACGGTCTGGTTTAGATGAGCAGATTTTGATCCTCTCCTGTATTGGTTTCAAAACTTCTTAGATAGGCAATGATTTTCTCAAAAAATACAATATCATCTTTGAACCTGCCCAGACCTGTATTACAACTATCGCATATCCAGGCCCGGCCTTTTCCTGTTTTGTGGTCGTGATCTGCTACAATTCTTGCCGTTATACCGACAATTATCCGCTTTTCACATATTGGACAAACAAAAACCGTTTTGTCGGGTGGTCGTTGCATATCCATCTTTCTGCGCTCTTGGGCGGTCAACTTCACACCATCAATCTCCTGCCGACAAACCTTACAACTTGGTCTTGTTGTGGATCTCTGTTGTGCGTCTCTCTGATTTTTGTCAAACATTTCCATTGGTTTGAGAATATGACAGATGTTGCAGATTTTGTGATGGTGCCCTTTTCCTGTCCTATCGATATCTATGACCGCAACCGAATCAAACGGCACGCTTATTACTTTGTTTCTCCCAATAAAATAGACCAGGATCCCTTCTTGACTAACGGCGTTGATTACCCCAACGGAATTTTTAACAATCCCATTTATAGGTCGCATTGCAATGACAAAATCGTTTGTATCCATTAAACCACCCCTGCCATCTGTATTTGTCCGCTATAGATACGTTCTTTTGCAATCGCAATATACTCTTCGGAGATATCCACCCCCACGAACCTTCGATTATACTTTAGTGCCATTTTGCCTGTCGTACCACTGCCGCACATAGGATCGAATACGATATCCCCAGGATTCGTCCAAGACAAAATATGATCCTCCGCTAACTTTTCAGGAAAAACCGCCGGATGCTGAAAAGCAATCTTGTCGGTTGTCGTGCCTCCATAACCCACTGCATAAGACCAGATGTTTGTACGGGACTTTTCTTTTTTTAATTCCTTTAGCACCTTTTTATTTTTTCCGTCGGGACCCTTGTTGTGTGTCAGCATCTCCAAGCCATGTCTGGCCGTTTTCACTTTTAAGGGGTTAAAGGTATTGGGTTTGCCACGCGACAATACAAACATAAACTCATAGCAGTTTGTGTAGGCGTTGCTCCGCATAAAAGGCGTGTTCTTTTTTTGGTAAATCATGACATCGTGCATCTGAAAACCTATATCCTGAAAGAACAGGCCCTGTCTAAAGCTGGTTAGGGTTCGCCCGCCGTTGATTTTATCACCAACTACCCAGACTACTATTCCACCCTCTTTTGTCACCCTGTATAAATGCTTTGCGATATTCTCAAAGTCAAACGAATACCCCTTATAGTCTCGTAAATTATCATACGGCGGTGATGTCACAGTCAAGTCTATGGATTTCTCATCCATACGAGACATAAACTTTACACAGTCATCGACAAAAACCCCTTCTTTTATTTTTTTCATGTTTCCTCCTTCATAACCAGTGCTACTCTTTTTAATTTTTTGTTTTGTCCAAAGTCGCGCACAGCTAGTGCATCGTGGCGTAAGTCATGCCCCATATAGAAGTGAACAGCAAAACCTTCTGGATTACTGGCGTTGTGCTTGCGCGTGGCGGCTTTAAGCATGCCGCAGTGACAATCGCAAGTCAAATTGATATGACCAGTTTCTTTTGCCGCGATGAACTAGAGTCAAACGCTTGATCTCTTTTTTCCGTTCGCAATGCTACCGGTGAAGGTCAGTGATTCATTCATGGTGGAAATTATAAAAGGTTTGAATAGGTTAAAAAATGGTCAGAAGTCATACGAGGCGTCAGACATCGGTTTTCGGGGGGAGTGCATTGAAATCCAATGGCCTGAGCTGAAATGGGAGAGTGATCAATTATACTCAGTTAATGGTGAGTCGTCAAGCAAGTATGAGGGGGAAATGCCATTAAAGGTGTCGAAAATTTGGATACCGCGCTACTTGCGACTTTGGACTCGCTGACGGTCTGTTTTAGAGGGTCATGTCTTGACCCTCACCGTTTGACCCTCAGACTTGGATAACCGCCCTAATAAGACGGTGTGTCCTCTGGATCCTTCCACAGCCGCACGGTGAAGCGGTGGTCCTCTTCGATCAGGTCTGGCTCGGTGCCGTTGTGGTCGCGCATGGATCCGATGATTCGGTTGCGCACGCCCATGCCGAGATGCTCCACATAACCATAATCGCGCAACTATAAAGAGAGATAACCAAATAAAACAAGCCAAATACGGGGAAATCCGGTTTCGGACTGCGACATCTACGTCACGGCGTCTTGCATGTCGCGCTTGTGTTCGGTATACTTTACAGTCATGAAAATTGACATTCGCTCTCTTAAGTCGTCCGAGGTGTCTCGGCTTCAGTATTTGCCGTTTGGTCGGAAAGAAACGCATCGGCGGCGGTTTATGCTACAGGAATCCGGCAAGCTCATTTTTTTTGTGGCCTGGTGGGACAATTTGCCGGTGGCGCAGGTGTTGCTCAATTGGGAAGGTGGCGATGCTTCTGGCGTGCCACCGCAAGTACGGCCGTGGCCCGAGGTGTCGTCGCTTTTTGTGCATCCAGATTATCGGCGAAGGGGTGTTGCTTCGCGGTTGTTAGATATGTGTGAGCGGATCACTTTTCAGCGGGATTATGTGAATATTGGTCTGTGCGTTCATGTGGCGAATCAACCTGCGCTGAATTTATACGCTCGCCGCGGGTACAGAGATGCGGGATGGGATCCGTATTTGGCTCAGGGTGTTTATGTCGATTCCAATGGGGGCCGGAGTAATTGGAGAGAGTTGCGCGTTTATTTGATTAAGTCATTCGGGAAGGGAATATGAATCCAGATCCTTTTGTTCAGTTTGATATGTGGTTTGAAGAGGCGAAAGCTTCGGAGTTGACGCTGCCAGAAGCCGTGGCACTGGCAACGGCGACGAGCGATGGGCGGCCTTCGGTGCGTATGGTGCTGGTGAAACAGTGCGGTCAGGATGGGTTTGTATTTTTTACAAATCTGGAGAGTCGCAAGGTTGATGAATTGGCGGAGAATCCCAGGGCAGCCCTGCTGTTTCACTGGAAATCGCTGGGTAGGCAGGTGCGTATTGAGGGAACGGTTGAGGCTGTTTCGGATGAAGTGTCCAGAGCGTATTTTGATT
The DNA here is from genome assembly GCA_021295695.1 of Candidatus Latescibacterota bacterium. Classification (GTDB taxonomy): domain Bacteria; phylum Latescibacterota; class UBA2968; order UBA2968; family UBA2968; genus VXRD01. The sequence continues at coordinate 9,583 of JAGWBW010000093.1, read as the reverse complement.
CTCGGCCTCGGGGTAGCCGCTTGAGTGCCTGGGCCTCACCTCAAAGTAAAAAAATTCCCGATCGAGCGTTTTTGGAAGATCGCGTGGCAGAATTGGATCGGAAATATCCGGGAGAGGATGTGCCGTTGCCGGATTTTTGGGGGGGCTATCGGGTGATTCCCGATCAGTTTGAATTTTGGGTGAATAGGGATGATCGGTTGCACGATCGGTTTTTGTATGTTCGGCAAGCTGATGGCGCGTGGAAGCGCGCTTTGCTGGCGCC
>JAGWBW010000093.1:0-9311 GCA_021295695.1 Candidatus Latescibacterota bacterium | reverse complement strand
AATGACCAAACTCAGTGTAAATTTGAATCGGGTGGCGCTGTTGCGGAATAGCAGGCCGCTTACAATGCCCAGTGTGACAAAGGCGGCGCAGGTGTGTATTGATGCGGGGGCGCATGGGATTACGGTGCATCCCCGGCCCGACGAGCGACATATTCGCAGGACGGATGTTTATGAGTTAAAAGAAATGATTTCGGGGGTGGAGTACAATATTGAGGGCAATCCCTTTCCCGATTTTATGGATATGGTGCGGGATGTGGTGCCAGACCAGTGTACGCTGGTGCCCGATGAACCCGATCAGAGTACGTCCGATCACGGTTGGGATTTGAGACGGGATGGGGAGCGGCTTGTGCCGATTATTGCGGAGTTGAAAGATCTGGGCATCCGGGTTTCTCTGTTTATGGATCCGGTGCCAGAGGATATGGTACTCGCAAAGGCTCTGGGTGCGGCTCGCGTTGAACTTTATACGGAGTCTTACGCTTCTGCTTATGACGAGGGCAATGTGGGACCTGTTTTTCGACAATATGCGGATTCGGCTCGCGCGGCACAGGATGCGGGGCTGGGGGTTAATGCCGGGCACGATCTCAATCTCGATAATTTGGGGGAGTTTGTGACGATTCCCGGTGTTCTCGAGGTGTCTATTGGTCACGCGCTAATCGCAGATACTGTTTTTATGGGGTTGGAGAATACTGTGAAGGCGTATTTGAAGGTGTTGGGGTATGGGTGAGTGCTAATAATTGACAAAGCGATTTCATTTGTTTATTATTGCACGTTGGGCCGGTTAGTGAGTGAAGTATCATAAAGAAAGGATTATCCAACGCTATGAATGTGCAGGTGACCGAGTCGGGGACGTGGCGTCGAACATTAGAGATTGAGGCCCCGGCGGAAGATGTGGATAAGCGTCTCAATGACGCTTACAGAAAATACAGCAAGACCCTTAATTTGCCGGGATTTCGCAAGGGTAAAGTTCCCCTGAGCGTTATCAAACGGCAATTTGGGTCGGCCATCCAGGGTGAGGTTGTCCAGGAGATGGTTGAGGAATTTTATCGGGAGGCCAGCGAAGCCGAGGGCATTCAACCCGTTTCTCAGGCGAGTATTGACGATATCAATTTTGAAGAGGGACAGCCTCTGGTGTTCAAGGCTTCTGTTGATGTCCGCCCGGAGATAACCGTCGAGACCTATAAGGGGTTGAAGGCGACGCGGCCTGTGTTTGCGGTTGAAGACGAGCATGTTGAAGGTCGGTTGCGGTATATGCAAGAGGAGAGTGCTACCGAGCAAGTCGTCGAGCGCGCTGCCGATCTCGACGATGTGGTTTTTGCAGATGTGGAAGAACTCGATGAGGACGGCAGTCCAGTGGCCGATCACAGGTCAGACGATCAATCGATTCGGCTGTTTACGACAGACGACGACAAGCCGACGGACTTGGCAAAACAATTGATGGGCATTGCGGCCGGTGAGTCTCGTGAGATTACTATTACGCGGCCCGTTCAGGATGAGCACGACCACGAAGATTGCGATCATGACCACGATGAGCACGATCATGAGGAGCACGACGAAGAGCCGAAAGAAGAGACCGTGATGTTTCGCGTGACGGCAAAAGAAATACGCGAGCGCGAGTTGCCCGAGTTGAATGATGAATTGGCTCAGGGTGTCGGCGGCGTGGAGACTTTGGACGAACTCAAGACGCAAATACGCAATGAAATGCAGGCGCAGTACGATCAGGCGATTCGCCAACGCGTTGAGGAAAGTTTGATGGATGCGCTGATTGAGGGGAATCCTTTTGAGGTGCCCGATAGCATGGTCGAAACCTATCTCGAGGGTATGATCGAGTCGTATAAGCAAGAGCACGCTGGTCACGATCATGGGATTGACGAAGATGCGATTCGCGAAAGTGGACGCGATCAAGCCGAACGCGGTGTCAAACGCTTTTTGTTGCTGGATGCTGTTGCAGATCAGGAAAATATCGAAGTGACGGATGAAGATCTGGACAAACATCTTGAAGAGATGTCGCAACGGCACAATATTGAAGGGCCGCGTTTGCGTCAAATTTTGAGCCGGACCGAGCAGCTCGATCAGATTGAGTCTGATATTAAAACGCAGAAGACTTTTGATTTTCTCATCGATAATGCAGATGTTGAAGATGTTGAGGAAGTTGAAGACGAATAGACGGAGTGGGGTACAACTGGTTCAGGCCAGTTCATAGACGAATTTTACATTTAAACATGGGATTTAAAATTAAATATGGCTCTGGTTCCTACAGTTCTTGAACAAACTGGGCGTGGTGAGCGCGCTTACGACATTTTTTCGCGGCTGTTGCGCGATAATATTATTTTTATTGGTACGCCGATCAACGATACGATTGCCAATCTGGTAATTGCTCAGATGTTGTTTTGCACGTCTGAAACACCCGAGAAACCGATTCGGCTGTATATCAATTCTCCCGGCGGTAGTATTACGGCGGGTTTGGCTATTTACGATACGATGCAATACGTGCCCAATGATGTTGAAACGCTTTGTGTGGGTCAGGCTTTTTCACTGGGTGCCGTGCTTCTTGCAGGGGGCACAAAGGGGCAACGCCGCGCATTGCCAAATTCGCGCATTTTGCTGCATCAACCCATTGGTGGTGCAGGCGGTCAGGCTTCGGATATCGAGCGACACGCCGAAGAAATTTTGCAATATCGCGACCGTTTGAACGCCATTTTATCCGAATGCACGGGTCAGCCTATTGCGCGCATAGAAAAGGATGCAGACCGCGATTTCTTTATGTCGGCTGAAGAGTCAAAGGACTATGGCCTGATTGACGAAGTGCTCAGTCCCGAGAGTTCCAATTCCACCCCCGATATCGACGAAGCTTTGTCATGAGGAAGTAGGGCGTTATGAAACGACGGACTTCCAGAGCAGAAATTCGCTGTTCTTTTTGTGGTAAGAGTGCCGATCAGGTCGATAAGATCGTCACTGGTCCGAGCGTGAATATTTGCAGTGAGTGTATCAAGCTCTGCAATGAGGTTTTGCGAGAAGACGATCTCAAAAAGCCTGTTACGCTTCACAAAGGGTTGCCCAAGCCGCAGGAAATTAAGACCCGTCTCGACGACTATGTGATTGGTCAAGAGCGCGCCAAGCGCGTTCTTTCGGTTGCCGTATATAATCATTATAAGCGGATTCGGTCCAATCAGTCTGCGGACGATGTCGAACTCGATAAAAGCAATATTTTGCTTATAGGGCCTACGGGCACGGGCAAGACGCTCTTGGCGCAAACGCTGGCGCGCATTTTACAGGTTCCATTTTCGATTGCCGATGCCACGATTTTGACCGAAGCGGGGTATGTTGGTGAAGATGTCGAAAATATCTTGGTGCGCCTGCTTCAGGCGGCGGATTACGATGTGGCACAGGCCGAGATGGGTATTTTGTATTTGGATGAGGTCGATAAGATTTCTCGAAAATCGGCCAATCCGTCTATTACGCGCGATGTGTCTGGGGAAGGTGTGCAGCAGGCGTTGTTGAAAATTCTGGAAGGTACGGTGGCGAGTATTCCGCCCAAGGGGGGGCGCAAGCATCCCGAACAGCCGCTGATTCAGCTCAATACAAAAAATATTCTGTTTATCTGTGGCGGTGCATTTGACGGTTTGGAAAGCGTTATTAGCACCCGTATCGGCAAGAAGACCATTGGTTTTGGGTCCGATTCGAATGATTTGGATGAGCAAAATGTCGGTGAGATTTTCCAGCATGCCGAGCCAGAAGATTTGATTAAATACGGTTTGATTCCAGAGCTGGTTGGGCGAATGCCCGTGATGTGTGCGTTGGGCAATCTGGACGAGGCTGCTCTGTTGCAGATTTTGACTGAACCGCAAAATGCAATTACGAAGCAATACCAGAAGTTGTTTGAACTCGATGGGGTTGAGTTGGCTTTTGAGAATGACGCGCTGCGTGAAGTTGTTCGCATTACGCAGGAAAAGGGTACAGGCGCGCGTGGGTTGCGGTCGGTTCTCGAAACAGTTATGACGGATTTGATGTACGATATACCCACCAATGAGGATGTAACCGAGGTCACTGTGACCTGCGATATGGTTCAAAACCGCAACAAGCCGCGTATTGAAGTTCTCGAATCGACTCAAAAACGCGCTTAAAGCAATGGATATTTCCCAAAGATGGGGAACCGGGGCCGAATTGGACCCCGGTTTTCGTTTGTGTGAAAGCTAATCATGCAATTCCATTCTGCCGAATTTGTTACGAGTGTTGGTTTTTTGAGGCAGTTGCCCCGCGACGGGATGGCTGAGATTGCATTTGCGGGGCGTTCCAATGTGGGCAAGTCGTCGTTGCTCAATCGGCTGTTTAACCGCAAAAATCTGGCGAAGACCAGTGGCACGCCCGGCAAGACGCGAACGCTGAATTTTTACCGTGTAAACCAGGCGTATTATTTTGTCGATTTGCCCGGTTATGGCTATGCAAAGCGCAGTTGGCAAGAGCGTCAGGCGTGGGGGCAGTTGATTGAGGGGTATGTGCAGGATCGGCCTTCAATCAGAGGATTTGTTCAGTTGATCGATGCGAGGCACGATCCGAGCCGCGATGATTTGCAGATGGTCGATTGGCTGGTACACGGCAAAAAGCCGTTTGTGGTGGTTGCTACCAAGGCCGATAAGTTGTCGGGTCATAAGCTCAAAAATCGATTGGATCAAACGCGACGCATGCTCGCTTTGCACGGCGATATTGATCTGTTGCCGTTTTCCGCTACGACGGGTCGCGGCAAGGACGCGGTTTGGCGGTGGATTGGAGAGGTGCTGAATGCTTGACTATCGGGTAAAAAATGCCGGGGAGATCCCCACGCCTGCGCTGTTGGTCTATAAGGAGGCAGTGGCGCATAATATTCGCGCGATTGGGGATATGATGGGTGGATATGCGCGTTTGCGTCCGCATATTAAGACGCATAAGATGTCGCAGATTGCGCGTATGGAGATGGATGAGGGGATTGACAAGTTTAAGTGTGCAACGCCCAAAGAGGCGGCGATGCTCGCTGCGATTGGTGCGACTGATGTGTTGATCTCTTATCATATCGTGGGGGCAAATATCGGGCGCGTGGTGGATTTGAAGCGGCTTTATCCCGATACTGATTTGAAAGTTATTGCGGATGATGCGGATAATATTCAGGCGTTGTCCGATGCCTGCGCTTCTGCGGATGTGATTCTGGGCGTTATGGTGGATGTCAATACGGGGATGGATCGCACGGGGGCATTGCCCGGCGCGCCTTCATTGGCTCTATCTCAGCAGATTGCACAGTCGCCGGGTTTGCATTTTGCGGGTTTGCATGTGTATGATGGGCATGTGGGTGATTTCGATGCGGATATGCGTCAAAAGACGGCGTTTGAGTCGATTGAGCGGGCTGTTAAAACCCGGTGTCTGATAGAACAGTCCGGTATTGAAGTCGAGAAATTGGTGGCTTCGGGGTCGCCGGGTTTTGAGCATACGCAACGGGTGGATGGGGTGGATGAGGTTTCGCCGGGTACGTGGATTTTTTGGGATATGGGGTATGGTGACAAGTTGCAGAGTCCCTTTGAATGGGCAGCGCTGGTTTTGTCCAGTGTGATCAGTACGACCCGCGCGGATCTTATTACATTGGATGCGGGCAGCAAGTCGGTTGCGCCCGATACGCCTGCGCCTCATTTTCGAGCGATGGGGTTGCCAGATGATATTGCGTTTGTGCGGCGCAATGAGGAACACCAGTTGTTGCAATTGTCGGAGGGCACACCGCGACCGCGCGTGGGCGATCAATTTTATCTGGTGCCGCGCCATGTGTGTACGACCGTGAATTTGTGGGATGAGGTGTGTGTGATTGATGAAGACGGGATGTTTGTAGAGACGTGGGCTGTGGATGCGAGAGGACATTGAGTGAAAATGGAAAAGGTTCTGATCGGCGATTCTCTGGCTGATGGCTGGCAGGATGTTTTTGCTTCTTCAGATATAGAAGTCGATGTGAATACGGGTCTGTCTGAAGATGAATTGTGTGAGATTATTGGCGATTATGTCGGGCTGATTGTGCGCAGTGCAACAGGGGTTACGCGACGGGTGGTTGAGGCGGGTGTGAATCTTCGCGCGATTGGTCGGGCGGGTGCTGGTGTGGATAATATCGATGTGGAAGCCGCGACTGAGCGGGGGATTGTGGTGATGAATGCACCGGGCGGCAATACGATTTCTGCCGCTGAATACGCGATGGCTATGATGATGGCGCTGTCTCGCAATATCCCTCAGGCGACGGCATCGCTTAAAGCTGGCGAATGGGAGCGCGGCAGATATACGGGTGTTGAATTATACGGCAAAACTTTGGGTATTATTGGCGTGGGGCGCGTTGGTCAGCAGGTGGCGCGACGCGCGCATGCGTTTGGTATGACGCTGTTGGGTGCCGATCCCTTTTTGTCGGATGATCTGGCGCGGCAGTTGCATATACAGCAGGCTTCTTACGATGAGATTTTTGCCAGGTCGGATTATATTACGTTGCACGCAGCGTTTACGGATCAGACCCATCATCTCATTTCTGCATCGGCACTTGCAAGGTGCAAGGATGGGGTGCGTATTATTAACTGCGCCCGGGGTGAGCTGGTAGATGAGAAGGCACTTGATAGGGCGATTGAGGCGGGTAAGGTCGCAGGGGCTGCATTGGATGTGTTTGGCGAAGAGCCACCTGCGGTTGATCATCCGCTGGTTAAAAGGTCAGAGGTGGTTTCTACGCCGCATCTGGGGGCTTCGACTTTTGAAGCGCAGGAAAATGTGGCGCGGCAGATTGCCCTGGATTTGTGCGATGCGCTGCAGGGTAAGCCCGTTCAGAGTGGTATCAATTTGCCGCCGATTGATCCGGAATATTTCGATGCGATCAGTCCTTATTTGTCGCTGGCAGAAAAGGTGGGATCGCTGCACGCGCAACTTATGGGTGGGCATTTGCACAGGGTGATTAATCGCTATCAGGGTGTGATTCAGGAATACGCTACGGCGCCGCTTACGGCTGCGGTTTTGAAAGGTATTTTTGGGTATCAGGCTGAGGAGCCGGTGACGCTGGTCAACGCGCCTTTATGGGCGAAGGCACGCAGCATTCGGGTTGAAGAGTCCAAGAGTAGTCACGCGGATTATAGCAATTTGATTACGATAGATGTCGAGACTTCGGAAGAGACGACATCGATTTCAGCGACGGTTTTTGGGCGCCGGGATTTGCGATTGGTTCGCATAGATGATATCGAGGTGAAGGCAAAGCTCGAGGGGAATATGATTGTTTTGGGCAATCGGGATGTGCCCGGTGTGGTGGGGCATATGGGCAATTTGTTTGCGGTAAATGGGATCAATATTTCCGATATGGCGCTGGGGCGCAGGAGCCAGGGCGGCGATGCGATTATGGTTTTTAATATCGATACGCCAGTGCAGGATGAGGTAATGGCCGATATTGTGTCTCAGGAGTTTGTGAACTGGGTTAAACAGGTGAAGTTGTGAGAAGTGTGAAGGCACGTCATCGCGGCATGCTTAAAGCCGCGATCCAGGAAGTTTTTGCTGACCGCTGACTGTTTACGTAAAAGAGGGAAAAAAATGTCTGTTTCAGCAATTGTAGGTGCAAATTGGGGTGATGAGGGCAAGGGCAAGATGACGGATGTTCTGGCGCGGGATTCCGATTTTGTCATTCGGTTTCAGGGTGGCAATAATGCCGGGCATACGATTATTAATGAGTATGGGAAATTTGCCCTTCACCTTTTGCCTTCGGGCGTGTTTTATCCGCATACGACGAATATTCTCGGTACGGGGGTCGCGTTGAATATTCCGGCGTTTCTGAGTGAGTTGGATGATCTGGTCACCCGCGGTGTGCCGAAACCAAATCTGTGTATATCCGAGCGCGCGCAGGTGTTGCTTCCCTATCATCTTCTGATGGATGAGTACGAGGAGGAGCGGTTGGGGGATCGAAAGTACGGTTCGACGAAGTCGGGTATTGCGCCGTTTTATTCGGATAAGTATTTAAAGGTTGGGGTTCAGGTTGCGGATTTGTTTGATGAGGGCCGGTTGCGTGATCGCGTTGCGCGCGCGCTGGAGGTGAAAAATGTGCTTTTCGAGTATTTATATCACAAGCCGCTGATGTCGCTGGAGCAGGTTGTGCCGGATTTGATGGCGGCTGGAGAGCAGATTGAGTCTTATGTTTGCGATACGTCGTTGTTGCTTCACAATGCGTTGAAGGAGAATAAGAAGATTCTCGTGGAGGGGCAGTTGGGTGCTTTGCGCGATCCCGATCACGGTATTTATCCCTATCCCACGTCTTCTTCTACACTGGCGGGTTTTGCGTCGATTGGGGCGGGGATTCCGCCTTATTCGATTACGCAGGTTGTCGCTGTTGCAAAGGCGTATTCTTCTTGTGTGGGGGCAGGTCCTTTTATTTCTGAGATTTTTGGTGAGGAGGCAGAGGATCTTCGCGAGAGGGGTGGTGATGCAGGGGAATATGGGGCGACGACGGGACGGCCCCGCAGGATGGGCTGGTTCGATGCTGTTGCAACGCGCTATGGGTGTCGCATGCAGGGGGCGACGGCGGTTGCGTTGTCGCTGCTCGATGTGCTGGGTTATTTGGATGAGATTCCGGTTTGTACAGCTTATGAGATCGATGGGGTGAAGACAGAGATTTTTCCCGTTCCATCTTTGCTCGACCGGGCGACGCCTGTGCTGGAAAAGTTGCCGGGATGGAAGACAGATATTTCATCGGTGCGCGAGTTCTCGGATCTGCCGACAAATGCACAGAGTTATGTCAAGCATATTGAGGCGTGGCTCGAGGTTCCGGTGAAGTGGATTTCCGTTGGGCCAAGGCGGGAAGATATTATTGAGATGTGATGGTGTGAATGTGTGGATCCTTATCTGAGAAGCCCGTCCAAAAGGACGGGCTTTTTTGTTCATTATTGTAGGGACGGTCCCCGTGCCGTCCCGTCGATGTTGCGCCGCCACGCCGCAGGCACAACGCCAGTAATCCAGTATTTGTGAGATGAGGTAAAGGTACATATTTTTCACGATATCCCATCCTTCATAGACCAAAACTTACACTTTTGCCTCCCAGCGCGTTCGGTTTATATGTGGCCCTGAAGGTAATTCCTACATTCAAGTTAAGGGCGCAATACAGCATATTAAAAGCCTGATGAGGATACTTGAACTTCTGTCCATACAATTTATCGCTCAATTTCTGTAATGTTGGCTTGATATTTGCTCAGGGTCTGACTGTTGCGTGTGTTTTAAAATAAAATTCACCCATCAGACTCAGGGCATTCCACATGGCCGAATATGATTCTGTCTCCAAAGATCTGATCCAGACCTAT
>JAGWBW010000373.1:3931-4413 GCA_021295695.1 Candidatus Latescibacterota bacterium | reverse complement strand
TCAAACCCGCGACTATCCTCTGAATACCCGGCCATCCTGTGGGAAGGTCCCACGATGTTTTTTCCGTTCTTCAATGGGTCGCGATAATTGGTCTGGCTGCCCGCGCGCGACTGGTCAATCGCGCTCTTGTAATACGTGGTCAGGTTCAACACGTAGTCGCTCACGAAGTTCCAGTCCAGTCCCACTTCAAAACTCGTGGTCTGCTCATAAGGCGCGAATGCCGAGTGCCCGTGGAGCAGGCCCTGTGTCTTGACATATCCACTGCCCCATTCGTAGTCCTGTACCACGCCGTCTCCATTGCGGTCATCCGTGGTGCCGGAATCCCACTCTTCCTGATACCAGTGGTCAAATCGCAACGGCTGGGTGAACTTGCCGTAGAAAAATCGAAGCGTTGACTTTGCGGTAATCGGATGGGAGATGCCCAGGCGCGGGCTCCATCGAATCATAGGCTTGGCCGGTTCGGTCGGCGCATTGCGGTAGCG
>JAGWBW010000373.1:1650-3775 GCA_021295695.1 Candidatus Latescibacterota bacterium | reverse complement strand
TCCTGGCCGATAAATCTTATGGTGCGGTTCGCTTCAGTGGCATGCTGAATCCAGGTCCACCACACGTTGTAATACGTAACATCTATACCCGTTTTGATGAGATTGGAGCGCGTTATCTGGCTGGACATGTCCGCCTTCAGATTCCACCGGATCCGCTCCGAATCCTCTGGGCGGAAAAAGGCGCGGTCCATATTGAAATAACCGTTTCTGGTCCACTTTGTTGTGGCTTCCGGACCATTCTGCGTCTCTATGCTGCTGTGTGAACGCGAAAGACGCATTTCGTAAAACGTGCGAGAAGTGATCGTGTGCGTAGCAGACAAATAAATCATGTCTTCCTGGTTCCAGCGGTGGCCGGCTGTGGCAAAATCGTCGGGCAGGAATAAATTGCGGAAGCTGCTTCCAACGCCGCGGGAATCGCCATTGTAGCCTTTGTGTCGCTCAAACAAGCCACCCACGCGCACTTTCAAATTGGGGTTGACCTGCTGGATTAACTTCATGTGGTTCTGCGTATTCCAGCCCTGCCGTCCCACTTGGTGCTGGCAAAAAATTGCAGACCGCCCACCAGGGGTCCGGACAGGCTCAAATCTACTTCATGCCCTAAGGTGCTGGTGTAGTCCAGCAAAGAGGCGTTGTCCGGGAGATCCTGTTGAAGCACGGTCGGGTGTTCATAGATATTTGGTCCCCAGTGCTTTTGGGAAGGCGGCGTGTTGCGGTATTCTGCCAGGCCCCTCAATGTGTTGCTGCCGTCTCGCGTCACGATCCGGATAATCCCGGCCTGCGCGTTGCCGTATTCCGCCTCCATTCCACCGGTGATGACCTGTAATTCCTCAATCGCGTTGGTGTTTACGCCCATGAATCGGTTAAATCCGCCGAGGTCGTTGTTCACCAGGCGGACGCCGTCGATAATCACCGCGGCATCGGGCGCGTCTCCACCCCTGATCGTCCAGTTGCCATCTACTGATACACCGCCTTGCAACTCGGCAAAATCGGATGCACTGCGCACCATTGGCAATGCCTCGATCTCCTCGGAGGTCACCACGTATTTGGTCGATGTTTTGTCCGGCTCAACAAGGGGCCGTTCGGCTACAACCACGATTTCTGCCCCTTCAAGTGCCATTTCCTCCAGGCGAAAATCCACTGTTGTGGTAAAATCCACAATCATCTTTACATCTTCTTGCGCGATGGACTGGTAGCCCACCAGAGATGCTTCTACCCGGTATGTGCCAGGATCCACTGATAAAATAAAATATCTGCCTTCGGAATCTGTGCTTGCACCCCGACGCAGTTCTTTGATCACCACGTTGGCCCCTGGAAGCGGCTCTCCACGTTGATCTAATACCACGCCGGTGAGCTTACCCGTCGTGCCGCTCCAGGTATTTCCCGCACATAGACATATCAGGAGTAGAAGCAAAGGACTTAATAAGGCAAGTCTTCTCATTGCAACCTCCTCTTAAAAGTAGTATTTCAGACCCACGCCCAGGTCCAGTATTTGAAAGAACGAGGTCTGAGGAATTCCCCAGGCCAGATGCGGCCTCAGGTAACCGAAAATTACGTTATAGCGCGTCCGCACATCCAGGGCGAGTTGTGTGCCGACGGGCAAACTTCCGCCCAGGCCCACATTTACGCCCAGTGCCGTGCGAACATCGGTCTGATCGGGCAGGTGTAGCGACTGGTTTAGTGGCTCTACGGCTTGACCGGGAAAGATCAGGTTCTGCACTTTCGTGCGGTAAGCGTAAAGCCCGGTACCTATCGCGAAATAGGACGAAAAGCCCGTATTGCGATTGCGGTCCTGAAAGTGGATGAGGGTGTTTAACAAAAAGCTGTTAATCCGCATCTCGTGTACCGCATTTGGGCTTACGTAATCCCGTTTATCTACCGCCCAGGTAAATGGCGTCGTCTCCAGGGACCCATCGCCGAACAGGGAATAGTGATATTCCACTTCTACCGAGATCTTCGGGTTGGCTGTGTAGGTCAGCGTTATCCCGCCTTTGGGCACGCCGGCCCACCGGTCGGCCAGCCCCAGTGTCGGTCTGGCATAATCGACAAAGGCCCCCACACTCCACTGTCCTGTCTCCTGAGCGTCTGCTGTCTGCCACAATCCCAGACAGCACCCCACACAGGTTAT
>JAGWBW010000373.1:460-1535 GCA_021295695.1 Candidatus Latescibacterota bacterium | reverse complement strand
AACCGGCGGTAATACGGCGTGGGCACCGAGCCTTTCAGGATCGGATCGCCGACCTCTTCCAGCCAGGCCCACAATCGTCTGTCCAGTTCGGCGCGCACATCTGCACAATTCGGGTCTTCTGCCACGTTGTGAAACTCATTGGGATCTTTTTGCAAATCAAAGAGTTGCACTGCCGGGCATTCTTCCGATGTTACGAGATATGCCGTGTTTGGCCACCGGGATGATACCGAAACCGATACATCTACAGGCGTGGCAAATAGCCTGCGGGGTTCAAAATTGCGGATCAACTTGTGGTGTTGTGTGCGAATGCAGCGCAATTCGTCCGATTGCATAAATCCGAAGATGGCGTCTCGTGGGGGTTTGCCTTCTCCAAAAGCTCCGGAAAAACTCACGCCCTGTACGTTTTCGGGTATTGGCTCTCCGATGAGGTCCAGCAGGGTGGGGAGAAAATCCACATTGCTCAAGAGCCAGTCGCATGTTTTACCGTCCTGAATCCCGCCGTTGGGCCATCGCACGATGAGGGGAATCGACAATCCCGGATCGTACACATGGCCTTTTGCTCTGGGATAGGGGATGCCGTGATCTACGGTAAAGACGATGATGGTATTGTCCGCAAGGCCGCTTTCGGCAAGTCCTTTTGTAATAATTCCCACTGCTTCGTCCGCTTTTCGGAGTGCGCCCTGGTAGTGAGCCAAATCCTTTACTACTGTCTCGTTCTCTACGAGGAAGGGGGGTACAAAAACCCCTTTGCTGTCGTCGGGCGTCACGTCTCCGAAGTCAAAGGGGCGATGTGTTTCAAAGAATCCTACCTGTGCGTAAAATGGCGCGCGAACTTCTCCTATTAGAAATTCGGCTGTCGTCCGTGCAATTTCATCGGCTGTACACCGCCCGCCTCCATCTCCGCGCTGGGCGTGTAATGCCTCAAAGCCCAGTGTTTGCACATCGGCGGCTTCGTGCTGCAATCCAAATAGTGCGGTGTGGTAACCCGCATCGCGAAGAATGTGCGATAGGTGCTGTTCTCCTTTGTTGAGAGACCAGTGCCAGGGCGCGTGCGTCAAGCCCATGAGTCCAGTGC
>JAGWBW010000373.1:0-442 GCA_021295695.1 Candidatus Latescibacterota bacterium | reverse complement strand
GCGGTACGGTTGCAAAATAGTTCTCAAATCTCATCCCATCAGCGGCGAGTGCATCAATTGCCGGGGTATGCACGGTTTCTACCCCGTAACATCCGAAGTGACGGCCCGAGTCGTGATAGGTAATGATTAGAATATTTGGCCTTTGACTCATGTGTGTTTCTCGCAAACGAAGAGATTTTCAGACAAAACATCGCGCTTGCATTTTTTAGCAGCGCGGCTGTTTTATTAAAAAGACCCTCTCCTTTCTGAGCGGTCTTTCAAAGGGAATGAGCGATTTATTTATCTTATACATCAATTAATCCTGTAAACAGATTTTTCATCAATATATTAATTTTATACATCAATTAACCTTATCACAAACACCGCCATCGCGACAGGGTTTTAGCCGCGGTCCAGAAGATTTTAGCTATCATAACAGCATGATTTTAGCTGCGATTCAGTT
>JAGWBW010000008.1:1114-81316 GCA_021295695.1 Candidatus Latescibacterota bacterium | reverse complement strand
CCTTATCTACCCGATATCCCGACAACGCCGACGCCAGCGACTGCTCTGCTTGAGGCAACATCGCCGTGCGAAACAACTCCGCACTTTCCCGGTGTTGCTTTGCCTCAATAATTAGACGCTGAATCTCGTAGGAAATCTGCTGGCGTTCAGCGGCCTTTTGAGCCTCAGCCTCTCTCATATTGGCCCGCGCTTCTGCAATCTGCTGGCGTTGCTTGCGCCCGCCAAACACGGGCAGCGGAATGCCGATACCAACAGATAGGAAATCACTTCCCCCCACCGGATCATTGGGCGTAAATACGCGTTGGCGATACCCCAAATTCACCGTCATATCCGGCCAAAAATTTCTTTTTGCCACCTCAACCTGCGCCTGCCACATCAAAATCGATTGCGCCATCGCCTTCAGGGATGGATGTGTCTCATCGGCCTGCGCCTGCAAAGCATCAACCGCCAACGGCACACCCGAAAGACCAATAGTATCTGGCGGCGCGCCCAGAGGACTTTGTGGAGACCGATTCAACACCAGATTCAAACGCGCCTCTGCCAATTGTTTCTCAGCCCGAAGCGCAATCAACCGCGTATCCAGTGCCGACAGCGAAACCTGGGCTTTTAACACATCTTGTTGCAAACCCTTTCCAACAGCGTATTTCGTGCGGGCAGTGCGAACAAGGTCTTGCAACAACACCCGATTCTTTTCCATAATTGCAATAGCGCGGGTCACATAAGCCAGTTCTAAAAAAGGCTGCTTGACTGCATTGACAATTGCCAGTTCTCGATCGCGCAACAGCCACACAACAGAATCTGAAGCAAACTCCGCTGATCGCTCGCGCGCCCGCTGTTTTCCCGGCAAAGAAAACTTCTGGCTGAGCACAAATTGATTCCCACTCATCGGCGTACTGCTCAAATTAAAGTCGCTCAACGGCACATTGCTCACCTCAAAGCGAAAAGACGGATCTTCCAGCGCGCCCGCCTGCGGAATTTTCGCTTCAAAAGCAACCAACCGCGCCCGCAAAACCGACAAATTGGAATTATTTTTCACAGCCTCCTGAATCAGCGCATCCAGATCCAGTTCATCTGCCCGCACAGGCAAAATAGATATACCCATGAGGCATAGCCCGATCATGGCTCGAATAGCATACACAAGCCACCTCCAGAGAATCCGTATTTAGAGTATTTAAAAAGGAAAAAGTCTGTAAAACATGCGGTAGAAAAAACGACAATCGGGGAACGATTTGTACACACCTATCCCCAAACGCCATTTAAGCGCAGGAAGAGGGAAAATCAGATGAGAAATGTAGCGTGGAGAAGGTACAGATCAGGCGGTGATCGCAGAACATCCTGGCGATCATACGCCACAAAAGGAAGGAAATTACTTTGGGAAAGAACAACAGCGGGATACAACGTCACACATGTCAAATCCAACTTTGGATTTTGCCATCCACCGGGCAAAACAGCCACATCGCCCGCTGGCATCTCCTGATCGACTGTCGCCTCTTTGCTACAACAGCAATCTTTCATCTCTGCCGCAGCATGACACTCTGGCATCGACGCCTGATGCGCCCAGCACAGACAGGGCGCAACCGTTCCAATGAGTGTCAGCGCGACAATAAGAATGTGAGCAAAACGACTAAGCACGGCCTCAATCTCCAGAAGTTGGAAAGGTCTAAAAAGAATAACCCAAAACGATTATTGCGTCAAGAGGCGCGTATCTTTTTTACCACCACCCGCGCCGTCGGCCTCGTCGCCCGCGGTCATTTCCCCGGTCTTCGGGTGTTTCGCCAATCACAATATCAAAATTTGCCGTCAACTCGCCGACCTCAGATCCTGGCAACGGCTTAAACGGCACGGACAGCAAATCGTGAGACGCGCGACCAGTATTCCTGAAAATAGAATCCCACTCATTGTCCGGATTGTCTTTCACGTACATCTGCGACGTCAAAATCCGGTGCCCATTTTTATTAATCGCAAAATGAATATGAGCGGTTCGCGACCCCCTGTACCGCACGGGCTTAATCGTCCGAAAGCGGTATTCACCTGTAGATCCCGTCTCAAAACGCCCAAAACCCTGAAAATTTGTATCTCGCCTATTGCGTCGCGGAGCCTCGGTATGAATATAAACCCCATTGCGATCGACCTGCCAGATCTCCACAATGGCATTCTTTACGGGATTGGCATTCACATCCAGAACGCGCCCGGTCAAATGCGTAATCTCCCCTACGGCTGGCGTAATCGCATCGTTGATTATCACGAGATCATTATCGACATCCAGCGGCATCTCATCCGGATAAAACGGACCCTCGGTCTGCCGGGGCGTAAGCGTCAGTTGCTCGGCAAAAACCCCTGGCGTCACAAAAACCGCCGCACCCAATGCAGCGGACTGATACAGAAAACGTCGGCGATTAACAGACATCACGGCCTCCTTATTTCCACATACCGTTCCAGACGTGCGACCTCGCCATCATCGACGTACTTGCCAATCTCGCGCCGGAACTGCTCCATACTCACATACGGGCGGTACTCCTGAAACTCGCGTGCCATCCGCCTTCCCACGCCGGGAACGGCGAGGATTTCCTCTCTGGTAGCGGTGTTCAAATCAATAGGCACAAAAACATACTGCTCCATCCGCGCAACCTCGGTATCATCTACGTATTTGCCCATCTCACGGCGCCATTGGGCGATAGCCTTATAAGGACGGTACTCCTCAAACTCGTGCGCCATACGCTTTCCCACGCCAGGCACCAGAAGAATCTCCTCCTCGCTGGCGGTATTCAGATTAATCGGAATAAACATCTGAACGTAGAGCTTCTCGACCTCCTCCTCGCCAAGATGCTGTGTGACAACCGGGTGCAATGCTTCCATACCGAGGAACGGGCGCTGCGCCATAATCGAGTCAACGAGTGCTTTGCTCATCCCGGGAAGCGCGCCGAGTTCATCGGCACCCGCGAGATTTGGATTGACAACCACCATCGCGCTACTCGTGGATTCTTCCGCATTCGACCTACCAAAACCCCAGATCATCGCAAAACACACGAGCAACACTACCATGTTGGTAAACCTCACGCTTCTTCCGCAAATATTCATGTTCCCTCCTGAGAATTTCTCACTTCACCAGCCCCCAAACCGGGGTGGCGAAAACAAACCACCAAACCGAGCAACCCGAGAAGTGTCATCGTACCTGGTGCCAGCGACGGGGTGGCACCCCCCAGAGCCTCCCAAACAAGCTCAAGTCCGCTGCGGGATGGATACATCTCCAACTCGAACTCGACATTTCCCT
Source organism: Candidatus Latescibacterota bacterium (assembly GCA_021295695.1). Lineage (GTDB taxonomy): Bacteria > Latescibacterota > UBA2968 > UBA2968 > UBA2968 > VXRD01. The sequence goes on along the minus strand of JAGWBW010000008.1, from coordinate 78,045 downwards.
TGTAGTGAAGCCACTGACCGACAAAGCCCGAAACAACGAATAGCACCATCAAAATCTGAAAAACGCGGACACTCACCACACCAGGCGCGACAAAGAGCCAGCCAGCGCATGGAAGTGCCGCTGCAAAGAGCACGAGGGGCACCCACTGCCAGAAATCCTCCATATGCTCAAGGAGAACAAGCTCGGCTCCCGTGCCGACAATTCCCATTATCAAAATAGCGAGAACAAAACGCCGAAACAGGTCGGCGTCTTCTCTCCGAGATTGTTGGGTTGAAATATCCAAAACGCATTCCTATTTTTTTAGCACTAACCCTTAGACCACTCAATACGCCAGAACGTTCCCACCTATCCCGAAAAATTCATATCCCATATCTAATTAAAAAGATCATCTAAAACTCGCGTGCGATAATCAAAAATCGCTTCGAGCTGACGGCGCACAATTAGCGCATTTACGGCCCCCGCCAAAACGCCACCATAAAGCCCATAATGCACAATATCCTCAGCCAAAACACCCTCAACATGTGGCGCAAATCGATGCAAATGATGCCAGAATTTATACGGACCAAAACGCTGTTCATCGACAAAAAAATGCGGTGCATCCACCTGCGTAATCTCCGTCACCCAATTCACAGAAATACCAGGCCCTATTCGCACGCGATAAACGATCACCTGTCCGGGATGCATCGCATCGGATAGCGAATGGGTCGGCACGAGATTCATTTTTGGGGGCGTAATTTTCCTCAAATTTCGCGGGTCAGAAAAAAATGACCATGCCTCATTCATTGAAATCGGCAATATAAGAGATCGTTCCATGCGAAAAATCTTCATCTAAAACTCTTTATTTTTTTTGATTGAGAATTATATTTAAACGTTCGCCATTCATTCCCAAAAGGAGACCACAATGAAAAAACAACCCTTCACCAGCAACCGCGGGAACATCCCTAAATTCCCCTACTCACAAGCTATACTCTATGGCGACCTCATCTTCATCTCTGCTCAACCCCCGGTTGATCCGGAAACCGATGAAATTGTCGGAGACGATATCAAAACGCAGACCCGGTGCATTCTCACCAATATCTCGGGCATACTCGAAGACGCGGGAACATCGCTCAACAACGTTCTGAAAGTAACTGCCATCCTCAAAGACCGTTCTCTATTTTCGGACTTCAACGACGCCTACGCCGAATTTTTCCCCGAGAATGCCCCCACACGCACCCCCATCTTCGGCGATACCGGCGCATACCTCATACTCCTCGACGTCATTGCGGGAATGAAGTAAGATGTGATGTGGGCGAGGCCTGCCTCGCCCCTATGGTTGTTCCCACGTCTCATTAAACCGCTCTGACAACGGGACGGGCAGGTTTAAAACTCGCCTCTCCAAATCGCCAACTTACTCCCCACGCGAATCGCCTGCAACATATTCACGGATTTGGCAACGCCCTTGCCCGCGATATCATAAGCCGTACCGTGATCCACAGACGCCCGCACAATCGGCAGGCCCAGAGTCACGTTAACAGCCTCGTCAAACGCCACCAGCTTTGCGGGCACATGGCCCTGATCGTGATACATCGCCACCACGCCATCGTAAATTCCGTTGTAGGCCTTTAAAAAAGTCGTATCCGCAGGCAGAGGCCCATCAACGCACCAGCCCTTGTCCAGAGCCTTTTCAACAGCCGGACGCACGATATCGGCATCCTCGCTACCAAACAAGCCATTTTCGCCCGCGTGTGGATTTAACCCGCACACAGCAATCCTCGGCTCTATCTTGCCCATACCAACGAGTACATCACGGGTAAGCCGAACCGTATCGTAAATCAGATCGGAAGAGAGCCTGTCTGGAACCTCGTGCAACGCAATATGCCCTGTCACATGCGATACATTCATACGATCAGATACCAGCATAAGATGTGCGCGACCTGCACCTGATTTCTCAGCCAACAATTCCGTATGCCCAGCAAAGGGATAACCCGCCAGATTCATCGCCTCCTTATTCAAAGGCGCTGTCACAATACCGTCAATGCGATCCGTCATCGCCAGATCAACTGCGCGAATCACCCACTCAGCCGCTGCTCTTCCCGCCTCGCAACACGTCTCGCCCATAGCAATCTGATCCACATCCACATCTATCGGGCACCAGACATCAACGCACCCAAACTCAAACGCACCATCTTCGGGTCGCTCCACAACCCGCACATCCACTCGCACACCGGCCATAGCCATATCGCGTTTCAATATTTCCGGATGCCCAATCACCAATGGCTGGCACACGCGATAGCTTTCCTCACTCGTCAGAGCCTTCAAAATCACTTCTGGCCCTATACCACACGGATCGCCCATCGTAATACCCATCAGCGGGCGTTTGTCCAAACAGTCGTTCTCAAACATAATAAATCCGACAAAAAAGTGGCGGCCTCAAAACCGCCACAATCGTTATTTTTTCTTTTTTGCTTGCCACCTTACCAGCAAGGCGGTAAGCCCACACAGGCCCGTTACCACGACCATGCCAATGACTGTTCCATTACACATCCTCTCAGCCATCAATCATCGTCAGCTATATCATAAGCCTCATCCCTCGCGCGAGAGGCAAACACGCCAGCGCCCAAACGCCGAATAGCCAGACGCAAATCGTCGAGCAAAGTATAAAACAAAGGCACAACCAGCAAAGTCAGGAACGTCGAGGCCAACAGCCCGCCCATCATCGTGCGCCCCAAAGGCGCATAAGACGTACCCATTGCATTGCTATCGCCCACAGCCATGGGCAGCAAGCCAAAGACCGTTGTAAAAGTCGTCATCAAAATGGGGCGAAAGCGATTGCGCCCCGCTTCCATAATTGCATCAAAGCGATCCATACCATCGGCACGCAAGCGATTGACCATATCCACCAGCACAATCGCATTATTCACCACCACACCGATCAACACAATCACCCCCACAGACGCCATTCGATCCATAGCTGTATCTGTCAAATACAGCGTCCAGTAAACACCGAAAAAAGAAAATGGAATTGAAAAAAGCACTGAAAACGGCAAAATAAACGACTCGAACAAAACGCCCATCAACAAAAACACACACGTCACCGCCATCACAATCCCCAGTCGCTCAGAGGCTTCGTCCTCTTTAAGTTGCTTGAAACTCTCTCCTTTGTCCCACGAATACCCGCGGGGCAACTCGAGACCGGCCATCACTTTGTCAATATCCTCGGCCAGACCCCTGGTATCTCCCCGCGTCGTATAAGCCCTGACACGCAACTTGACCTTGCCATCGTACCGCGCAATGCGCCCCATCCCCCGCGAGACCTGGAAGAAGGCGACTTCGCTCAAAGCCACTTCTGTACCATCGTCGGTCTCAAACGGAAAATTGCGCAACTGATTCAAATTTTGTCGGTCTGCTCTCTCCAGAAAAAGCCGCACCCGCACCTCGCCGTCATCGGACTTAAAACGGGGCAACGAAACCCCTTGCAGACCATAAGAAATATAGCGCGCAACATCCCGCACAGAAATCCCAAGTCGTTTCGCCCGCTCCCGATCAATCACGATCCGCACCTCGTCATCGGCCAGTTCCAGATCCGTGTCAACGCCAACGAGAGACGGGATTTGTCTCAAACGCCGCTCCACCTCATCGACGAGACTGACCAGAACCTCGGTATCATCGCCTATCAGATAAATCGCCACGCCCGGCTCGCCACCACCGCCCCCATCGCCACGCCCTTCCACAGAATGCCGCACAGCCACATATCTGGGCATATTTTTGCTAATATCTTCCACGATCTCAGCCCGTTCCATTGGTCCAGCAACGGGTATCCCCAGGACATTGCGCGTATTTTTATACGCCACGTACCACCACGGATCATCGCTCTTAGCCGGCATATACAAGCTCAGATTACCGTAGCCAGGTCGATAATAAACGCGCAGGGTTTCATAGCCGTATTTTTCGCGCCGCGCCTCCAAAAATTCCTCGACCTCCCCCACAATATCCTCGGTTTCTTCCTCCGAAAAGTGACGCGGCAACTTCAACCGCACGTCCAAATCGTTAAACTTGTCCCCGCGGTGGCGGTCTGCGCGCTTCAGATTATCCATGGGATACATCGTCGTTGCCGCAAGTGCCAGCGCGATCAACACCGCGTCCCGACGGTGTCGCAATGTCCAACTCAACATGCGTTCATAAATTCCTCGCGCCTTCACAATAATTTTGGGATTGGGACGCACCCGACCTTTGCCCAATCGCACAGATGCCAGGGGAATAAATAACAGTGCCACAAATAGCGACCCCACCAGAGCCACCCCAACCGGAACGCCCATGCGCGTCATGTAAAAAGTCATAAACATATTGCCGCTAAACAACATCATGGGCAAAAACACCACCACCGTCGTAAACGTCGCCATAGTAATGGCCTGCCCCACCTCACTCGCGCCAAAGATGGCGGCATCTTCGGGCGCCTCGCCATTGCCCCGCCGCCGATAAATATTCTCCAAAATCACAATGGCATTATCCACAACCAGCCCAACCCCAACCATAAGCCCCATCATAGTTACCACATTGAGCGACCAGCCGACAAAATACAACGCAGTCATCGCAATCATCACACACAGCGGAATAGCCAGTGTAATAATGGCCGTCATCCGCACGGTACGCAAAAAGAACAACAACACCAGCGCGGCAAACAACCCGCCCCAAAGCCCGGTTTCCCGAAGATTGCGAATCGATTCCTTGACAAAAAATCCCTGATTGAACATCACTTGAAACGACACCTGCCCGGCCATGCGCGGATCTTCTTCGATAGCTTTCAATTTTGCCACAACCCGATCGGTCACATTCGCGACATTTGCACCCGATTCCTGTCTGATGCCAAAACTCATACCTCTTTTGCCATCAATGCGCTGCGTCCACGACTTTTCGGGCACCTCGAAAACCACCGAAGCCACATCGCCCAGGCGCACCTTGCCTGCCCGCGATTGAATCTGGATATTTTCAATTTCTCTCAGCGTGACATACTGCGCCAGCGACCGCACGTAAAATTTCTTTGTGCCTTCGCGCACATAGCCCCCGGCAAGCGCGAAATTGTCGCTCCTCAAGGTCGAAACAATCTCGCCAATGCGCACGCCGCGCGCCCTCATGCGCTCTTGATCCACCTCCACCATCACTTCCTTGCGATCTGCGCCAAATATATCCACACGCCCAACCCCATCCACGCGTTCCAAAGGATATTGCACAAAGGTCTCGATAAACTGAAAGGGTTCCGCAATAGCCGGATCTACTGCCACAGCCACATACATAACAGGCCACGAATCCTGATCGTATTTGTGAATACGCACCTCATCTCGCGCCTCTTCCGGAAGTAAGGGCTTGAGGCGCTCGAGCCGATCCGAAACCTGATTGTACGCAACCACCATATCTGTATATTGGCGAAATTCCATATGCACGCGTGCGCCCCGGGAGCTGTAGCTACGCATGGTCTTAATACCCTTTACGGTACGCAGCGTCTCTTCCAGCGGCAGGGTAATCTGTTGCTCGGTTTCCTGCGGAGAAGCATTGCGATACCCAACAGACACAGCCAAAAAGGGCGGCGTCAAACCATCGGGCATCATCTCGACGGGCATACGCACATACGCCACCACCCCCAGCACCAATAGCGCGACAAGGCACATGGTAACGGACACGGGTCGCAACACCGAAATACGCGGCAAGAGTGAAGATTTGGGATGCATGGTCAATTCCGTAGCGAGCGGGTTTAAAACCCGCCCGTCTGTATGGATGGGTTTCCTTACCCGCCTGTAATGCGAAACGAATAGCCCTTTAATTATCGAAGATTTGCACCAATTTGGCAAACAATGTTTTCAATGCCCCGTCAGATATCAGCCCCAAAAATAATCAGGTAACAAAATTTATTCGCCTAATTTGGGTTGCATTCTGGCATCATAAGTCAGATATTATACGAGCATTAAGAAAACCGTCTCCCCGAAGAGAAATCGCCCAAATGGAGGATTCCATGTTGAAGCACATTCGCAGTATTATTGTCATAGCTCTTGCCTCAGGACTGATGTGGAACTGCGGCGGTGAGCGCGTGACACAGTCAAGAGTTGAAAACGAACAGATTGGCCGTCCCCTGAGCAAATTGGCAGCAGCCCATCACAAAGCACAGGCTATCGTCATGGTCAATTTGCATCGTGATGGCGCACCAATAAGCGGGGCAACCATCGCATTAGCACGCTCCATTGCAGGACAGGCTCCCGACTATCAATGGTCGGGCATGACCGATGACAATGGTCAGGCATGGGTGGAAATCACATCGGGCAATGGTTATTACCAGGCGCGTGCCTCGCAAGATGGGAGCGAGATCGGTTCCTGGTCCAGCATACCAATCAACGCCGGCTATAAGATCATACTCAATCTGCCCATTGGTGGAAAGGCACAGATAAAAGATTCATACTCTCTGGAGCTAGAAAAGCAGATCACAGCCAGGGATGTCGTCGATAAGAAAACCCTGAAAGCCTTTGTAGAAGCCGCAAAAGAATATGCGAAAAGCTATCCCTTTTCCGAAGAAAGCGAAACAGAATTCAGACAAGAAGGCGGAAGGTGGAAACACGAATCCATCTATCTCTCAGTCTTAAAAAGCGATGGCGTCATAGTATTTCACGCAGCCAATCCGGCTCTCGAAGGGCAAAACCTGATTAACCATGAAGACCCCAATGGCGTCAAATATGTCCAGGAACTCATCGCTGTAGCCGCTGAAGGTAGTGGTTTTGTCGAGTATTATTTCGATAATCCGGCGGTAGATGAGAATGGAGATGGTGAATTGGTCGGAGATCCCATTGGCTCACCAAAAATAAGTTACGCCATCCCAATCACTGACCCACAAACTGGCATGGCACTAACCTTGCTATCAGGCTTTTATCCGCAGGCAGCAGACGGATGAGAAGGGGTATAAAAAAACAGAAAAAAAAAGAATTTTCAGACGAGACGGGCAACAGCCTCCAGATGGCCCCCGAACTCATGCTTGAACTCGCGCGCAAAGCCGCGGAGCTTTTGGTAGCGCGAACCGAGACCTTGCCCGGGGAAAATGCCTGGGACGGAGAGTTCCGGCAGGGACTGGAGAAACAACTCTTGAAGGATCCGCCCGAAGCTGGACGGCCCCCAATGGAAGTCATTGAGCAAGCCGCGCGCGAAATCCTCCCGATTGCGATGCGACTGGACCATCCACGCTGCTTCGCTTTCATCCCAACATCGCCCACCTGGCCCGGGGTACTGGCCGATTTCATGGCCGCCGGATACAACGTCAACGCATGCACCTGGCTGGTCGGGAGCGGTCCGAGTCAACTCGAACTGGTCGTCATCGATTGGTTGCGGCAATGGGTCGGATACCCAGAAAGCGCGGGCGGGCTTTTGACGAGCGGAGGCTCAGCAGCCAGCCTCGATGCCCTCGTTGCAGCGCGAGAAGCCGCAGGGCATCCCGAACGCGCCACAGTGTACATGTGCGACCAGAGCCACAGCGCGCACATACGAGCAGCCAGAATCATCGGCATTCGACCAGAATGCATACGCCTGATACCAAGCGACGACCTCTTCCGTCTGGACATGGATGCACTCGCACAGACTGTAGCTGATGACCGTGCCGCAGGATTCACCCCCATTGCAGTGTGCGCCAACGCCGGAACGAGCAGTACCGGAACTATTGATCCGATCGAAGCCATGGCAGACTACTGCGAGATAGAAGGTATCTGGCTACACGTTGATGCTGCGTACGGCGGCTTCGCGGTCGTGACCGAACAGGGCAAAGAACTCTTGCGCGGAATCGAACGGGCTGATTCCATCGGCCTGGACGCGCACAAATGGTTCTTCCAGCCTTATGAAGCTGGCTGCCTGCTGGTCAAAGACCTGGGCACACTTGAAAATGCCTTCGGCGTTCACCACGACATTCTCCAGGACACAATATGGGGTGCGAACCACCCGAACTTCTCGAATCGCGGCCTGCAACTGAGCCGCTCAGTGCGCGCGCTTAAGATCTGGATGTCCGTCCAGACCTTCGGGATGGACGCATTCCGCCGCGCCATCTCAAAGGGAATGGAACTGGCTGCCCGCGCCGAGGCATACGTCCGTGAAAGCCAAACCCTGGAAATGTTGAACCCCGCATCGCTGGGGGTCGTATGCTTCCGAATCAACCCCGCTGACACAGCTATTGAAGAGGAAGAACTCGAAGAAATCAACAAGACAATACTCGCCCGCATCTTTTGGGAAGACAAAGCCTTTATATCCTCGACGCTCCTGCATGGAAAGTTTTCACTTCGGCTGTGCATCGTCAACCACACCACGACATGGGACGATGTGCGCGAGACCCTTGAGGCCGCCGAGCGATTCGGACGCGAGGCGTTATCCTGAAGGAAGGCATCGTTCATATCTTTAGTGAGGAGGGCGAGACACCCCAACTAATAAAAAAAGCCGCGAGCATAACTCGCGGCTTTTTTTACATACATACCCTGACTCAATCACCCACGCGCTGCAACCCCGGTCCCTTCTCGTAGTAATAGCTCCCCGGAAAAAACCTTTCATTGCCAGGTATCGACTCGACCAACCGCACCTCTGCCGCACACACCTTGTACTCTGCTGTCCCCGTCACTGCATCACCCACATCGTTGGTCAGCACATTGGCGCGTGCCTCGGCAAAATGCAATGGCATCCAGATACATCCCGGGCGCACTTGCCGCGACATCACAGCCCGCAACTGCACACTCCCGCGCCGCGTCGCCACCTCCACCATATCCCCGTGATGAACACCCCGTTTCCGCGCGTCGCTCGGGTGCAACTCCACAAAAGCTTCGGACTGTTTTGCATCGAGTCCAGATTCCCGGCGCGTCTGCGTTGCGGCATTGTAGTGATATAGCGTACGTCCCGTTGAAAGAAAAAGACCGTAATCTTCATCCGGCAATTCCGCCGGCGGAATATAATGCACGGGCATAAACAATCCCTTTCCACGCAAAATCCCATCTTCGTGTAAAAATTTTGTACCCGGATGATCTGCATCGGGGCACGGCCACTGCAAGCCCGCTATGCTCTCTTCTCCTGCATCTATTTTTTCCAATTTTTCGTGACTAATACCGACAAACTGAGGAACGTCTTTAACCATCTCGGCATAAACTTCCGCCGGATCTTTATACGACCAATTCGCACCCATCTTATTCGCCAGCATAACCAGAATTTCCCAGTCTGGAAGTGCTTCCCCAGGAGGTTCAACCGCCTTGCGAACCCTCTGTACGCGACGCTCTGAATTGGTGAACGTACCCTCCTTCTCGGCAAACACGGCTGCGGGCAAAATCACATCGGCAAAACGCGCCGTCTCATTCATAAACGCATCCTGCATCACGATAAAATCAACCTTATTCAACCCTTTTTCCAATTCGAGCACATTGGGTTCGGACAACACAATATCTTCACCCATCACAAAAAAGCCGCGCATCTGTTCACCCACCGTCTTCATCATCTCATTGAGATTCAGACCCGGCACAGGGGACAGGGGAACCCCCCAGGACTTTTCGTACTTTGCCCGCACTTCGGGATCATCCACGCGCTGATAACCCGGATAAAACATCGGCGTAGCACCCGCGTCATTCGCACCCTGCACATTATTCTGTCCGCGCAGGGGATTCATGCCAGTCGCTGGTTTGCCCAGATGCCCCGTCATCAAAACCAGATTGGCAAGCGCATACACATTATCCGTACCGTGTGCGTGTTCCGTAATGCCCAGCGTATAGTATATACCCGCTTTTTTCGTCATCGCATACTGACGCGCTGTCCAGCGAATATCATCTGCAGAAATACCCGTTATCTCCTCCGCCTTCTCGGGTGTATAAGACGCAACTGCCTCTTTGACCTGCTCAAAATTTTCCGTCTGATTTTCGATAAATTCGCGATCGATCAAATCCTCTGCCACAATAACATGCGCCATTGCATTGAGCAACCACACATCTGTACCCGGATTGAGTTGCAAATGCTTTTTCGCAATAGACGTCATCCATATCGCCCTGGGATCGGCGACAACGAGGGTCGCGCCTTTGCGAACCGCACGCTTCATCTCCATAGCGATAATCGGATGTGCTTCACTCGTATTGCTGCCAATCACAAATAGAAAATCAGCATCGCGTATCTCGCCAATTGAATTTGTCATAGCACCTGCACCAAATGTTTCGACCAGACCGGCCACCGTTGGCGCGTGTCACGTAGCCGCACACTGATGGACGTGATTTGCCCGAAACAGTGCACGCGCCATTTTCTGAACGAGGAAATTTTCCTCCATCGTACACCGAGACGAACTCACAAAACCCAGGGCATCTACGCCGTGTCGCTCTGCAACGCCCAACAATCCCTCCGCTGCTCTTTCGAGCGCATCGTCCCATGTGGTTGGATACAATACACCATCCTCGCCCCGCACAAGTGGCTGCGTCAACCGATCTTTATGGTGGACAAAATCATAAGCAAAGCGTCCCTTGACACACAAATTGCCATCATTGGTCGTCGTGCCCGGCGGAGGACTCGTCACCTTTACAATCTGCCCCTGACCATCGCGTCCTTCTAAATCCACATTGAGATCGAGCTGACAACCCACCCCACAAAAGTTGCAGGTTGACCGCACCTTTACCAATTCGCGCTCGGGTTTTTGCCCGCGCATCAGTGGCAATTTTTCATTCATAGCGCCGGTTGGGCACACATCAATACATCCGCCACACAACTCGCACGTCGTATCCAGCAGTGATTTTTCATCCACCGTAGAAATAGTCGTATGCGACCCTCTACCCGCAAGGGTAATCGCCGAAACACCTTCTATTTCCTCGCAATAGCGCACGCATCGCGCACACGCAATACAGGTCTCGGGATTAAAATCTACATAGGGATTGCGATCCTCTCGATCTCCCCGCATCGGCTCCATCCATCCCCAATCCATTGGGGCATCGAACTCAGCGGCCATATCCAGCAATAAATCCGGCGAACCGACTTCCGATACCTCGCGCTCGTGCGGATGATCGGTCATATACAAAGCCATCAGAGTTCGGCGGTGCCGATCAATGCGCTCATTCTCGGTCATCACCACCATACCAGCTTGCGCCACACGCGCACAGGCCGGTGTCATCAACCGCTCACCGTCAACTTCCACCAGACAAGAGCGACACGCACCCGCGGGCTCTAAGCGCGGATCGTGACACAGGATCGGAATCTCCAACCCATGACGGGATGCAATATCCAGCAGGGTTTCGCCCTCAGCAAAGCATACCGTCTGTCCGTTCAATATCAATTCATTCATCAAATTCCTCGGGGAAAAATTTTTGGGCACTCGTCAGGGGGAGTGCAGCAATTTGCCCAAGACCACATATCGAACCCTCACTCATTTGCCACGCCACATCTTCTGTGTGTTGCAAGTGAGGTTTGTCGTCCTGTTCCCGATTGCAAATGCGATTTTCAAGTGCCTCGTGTAAATACCGCGTACCAATGCGACAGGGGGCACATTGCCCACAGCTTTCATCGTGAAAAAATCTCAACTGTTGACTGACCGACCATTTCATATCCACCGTGTCGTTCAACACAACAACACCGGCCGAGCCGAGCAACGAACTCAACCCATCCATGGTCTGAAAATCCAATGGCTGATCTCTGTATTTAGCCGGCAAAAACCCCGAACTCGCACCCCCAGGGCTAAACGCCTTCGGAGCACCAATATATCCGCCCGCCTCTTCGACCAATTCATCCAACGTCACGCCCAACGGCAATTCATAGACGCCAGGGCGTTTGACATGCCCGCTAATACAATACACTTTTGAACCCGCTTCTGTGCGCCCCAGATCGCGAAACCAATCGCCACCTCTTGAAATAATCGAAGGCACGCACGCAATCGTTTCCACATTGTGAATAAGTGTGGGTTTTCCCCACAAACCGTATTCTGTGGGATAGGGTGGGCGCAAACGCGGCATCCCGCGCTTACCTTCCAAAGCCTCTAAAAGCGCGGTCTCCTCACCACAAATATACGCACCTTGTCCCGAGTGCAGGTGAAAACGGATATCGGGAAATATATTATGCGATTCAAACTCCGCAACTGCTTTTGCCATCACAGCCTTTGGAAATGCGAACTCGCCCCGCAAGTACAAATAAACATCTCTTGCCCCAATTGTATAAGCCGCAATCGCCAATCCCTCAATGACCAGATCGGGACGGCGCATCAAAATCTCCCTATCCTTAAATGTACCTGGCTCGCTCTCATCGCCATTTAAGACCACATAACGCACGGTCTCTTTTTCTGAACACACGGCATTCCACTTAAAAGAGGCAGAAAAACCCGCGCCACCGCGCCCCTGCAGTCCCGACGTCTCTATTTCTTCAATAATTTCTTCGGGACGCATCTTCGCGGCCTTAGCAAACGCTTTACCCGACCAATCGGCCCGCCCCAACAAATTGATCGCCAGGGTATCTGGATCATCCACCTCTGGTCCCACATGCCCCAACCAGCTTTTGCCATTGGATGCTATTTCTGACCTGAGCACTGTCCAATCTCCTTCTGCCTGCGCCACATCTTCGACCGATACAGCAGGCAACACATCGCGGTCTCGCAACACCGCAGGAGGGCGATCACAAGCCGCCAGACACGAACACCCCATCGCGGGCAGATCCGCATCTTTCATCGCCTGCAACACCTGATCTGCACCCGCCATGCGACACGACAAACCCGTGCAGACCCGCACTTTTTTGTCCGTATCAGTCAACAAATCAAAAAAGCTACCCACACCATAGACCTGCGCTTCGGGAACACCCGTTTGTTGCGACACCTCCCGCGACACGCCTGAATTTAATCCGCCGCCAATCTGGAGCAAATCGGGCACATCAGCCTGTTTTTTATTCACACCAAACCTCTCTTCATAGAACCAGCATGCGAATAATCAAATGGCTTTTAGACAAAATCGTACCTATATTTGATCACAACCAAAAAATGGAGAAACACGCCATGAAAATCACAATAAAAAAGCTACACGAAAAAAGAAAAAAAGAAAATCAGGCCTCTACGTCCGAAGAACGCCTCGACCTTGTAGAGCAATTGCGCATCCAATCCGGAAAATTTCTATATGACTACCCAGCCCGACTTCGAAGAACTGTTAGGGTTTTTAGAAAAAAATAATGTGCGCTATATGATTATAGGTGGATATGCGGTTGCATTCCACGGCCATCCGCGTTTCACCAAAGACATTGATATCTTCTATGCGCGAACGCAAGAAAATATCGACAAATTGCGAAAATCATTATTAGCGTTTGGATTTTCTGAATCTGAAATACCCCTAAGCCTCTTTAAAAAAATAGGCAACATCATTCAATTTGGTATTGCTCCTGTACAAATTGATCTCCTGAATGAAATTGATGGCGTGACTTTTGAAGAAGCTGAAAACTATCAGATACGCGGTCGCTATGGAGCGCATGAGGTAAATTTTATTGGCAGAGAGGATCTGATTCGCAACAAAAAAGCATCTGGTCGCACGCAAGATAAAGCAGATGTTGAACACCTGGAATAAATTTTATTTTTTTAAAATTTGATCCACCAACCTTTGGGTCGCCTCTGTGGGATCGGGCTGGCAACACACCGCTGAAATCACCGCAATGCCGCGCGCCCCTGCGTGCATCACCTCGCCAGCATTTTCTATTCCAATACCCCCAATAGCAATAATTGGCATACGTACCCCATTGACCATCTCGCGCAGATCTTCCAGACCTTTCACCATGCCCGCATCGGCTTTTGAACCAGTTGCATAAATTGGACCAAAACCGATGTAATCCGCACCGTCAGCAATACACTGCTGCGCCTGTGAAAGCGTCTTTGCCGTACCGCCAATCACCGCATCTTCCCCGAGCAAATCGCGTGCCTTTTCAATGGGAAAATCATCTTGTCCCAAATGCACCCCATCTGCCCCTGCGGCAATCGCCACATCAACCCGATCATTCACAATCAAAAGCACATCGCCACACGCATTCTTCATTGCAATGGCGGTCTCAATCAACGCGCGAGTCGAACCCTCTTTCTGCCGAAACTGAATGGTATCTGCTCCGCCAGCAACAGCCATTTGTGCCAGTGCTACGTGTGAAAAGCGATCTTGCAAAACAACATCGGTTATGACGTGAAGTCTGCCAATTTTTTTCATGTTAAAGTCGAAAAAAAAAATGATTCACAGGACCTTTGCCCTTGCCAATATTTAAGCCATGTCGGATAGCTTCGGTAATATAATTTTTTGCCCTATCTACTGCATCGCACAACCCGTATCCCAGCGCAAAATTGGCCGCTATCGCCGATGCCAATGTACAACCTGTCCCGTGTGTATTCCCGGTATCAATACGTTCACTTTCAAAAATCGTTTCACACGCCCCATCCCACAACACATCCACTGCTGTCCCCTCCAAATGCCCCCCCTTCACCAGCACGGCACACGCGCCCAAATCGGCAATTTTTCGCGCAGCAAATCCGGCATCTTTTCGCGTCTTTATTTTTTTCTTACTCAACAATTCCGCTTCGTGACAATTCGGCGTCGCCACGGTAGCGAGTGGCAACAAGCGGTCCATAACGCATTGTATCGCATCGTCCTTGAGCAACGAAAATCCACTCGTCGAAATCATCACCGGATCGACCACAAGCGGTTGCTCATTGCGAACTGTCAACTCATCGACCACAGCCTCTACAATCTCACGCGAAGACAACATCCCCGTCTTCACCACAGCAATCTCAAAATCGTCAAACACAGCACTTATCTGAGCGCGAACAATCTCTTCGGACAAATCACAAGCCGCACGCACCTCTTGCGTATTTTGAGCAGTAACCGATGTAATCGCAGACAGGCCAAACACGCCGTGGGCATGAAATGTCTTCAAATCAGCCTGAATGCCCGCGCCACCACCAGAATCCGAACCCGCAATTGTCAAGGCTTGTTTCATTCCCATACCTTCAAAAATTCACATACCGCCTTGGCCGGATATTTCGCAGCCAAAATACCCGACATCACCGCGACGCCCGCACATCCCGTCGTGCGACATTTGGCTGCGCGATCAGGCGTAATCCCCCCCAACGCGTAAACGGGTAAGCGAAAATGCGTCACCGCATTCGCCAACCCCTCAAGCCCTACTTCCACACCATCATACCCGGGCTTGGACCCCGGTGTAAAAATGGGGCTATACGTCACAAAATCTGCCCCACCAGCGCAATCTAATTCCGCATGGGTATGCGCGGAATAACCAATTAAAAATGACGGCTCGACCCGACCTCGAACCACCCGCGGCAATGCACCACCTGGCAAATGCACACCCTGCGCGCCAATCTTCACGGCAATATCTACTGCTGCATTAATCAACAGCATCGCATCATAACGCGCCATCAACGACAACACCTGCTCAGCCAGAGCTTCTAACACATCTCTATCCAGATTTTTTTCCCGCAACTGCACCAGCCGCACCCCGGCATCCATCGCACGCGCGAGCACATCCATCATTGGTCGATCACCGCACGTTGCCCGATCGGCAATCAGATAGAGAGGTGGTAATGAATTCACACTTCCACCCGTCCTTCCATCGCTGTCGAAGCCGTTGCGTACAGCTTTCTGGGAATCCGCCCAGCTTCAAAAGCCAACCGTCCGGCTTCAACACCTTTTTTCATTGCCATCGCCATCTTCACCGGATGCCGCGCACCTGCCACTGCCGTATTCAACAACACGCCATCACAACCCAATTCCATCGCCAGAGCAGCGTCCGAGGCGGTCCCCACACCCGCATCGACAATAACCGGCACATTGACCGAATCCAAAATAATCTGAATATTGTACGGATTCCGAATCCCCATTCCCGAACCAATGGGCGCACCCAGAGGCATCACAGCGGCACACCCCAAATCTTCCAATTTCTTACAGGTAATGGGATCGTCATTGCAATAGGGCAACACAGTAAACCCATCGTTCACCAGTATCTCGGCAGCCTGGAGTAACCCCACCACATCTGGAAACAAAGTGCGTTCATCGCCAATCACCTCTAACTTAATCAGATCGGTTTCCAGCGCTTCACGTGCCAACCGCGCAGTAAGCACCGCATCTTGAGCCGTAAAACATCCTGCAGTATTTGGCAAAATAGTGCACCGCGATCGGTCGAGCAAATTGAGAACCCCCTCGCCAGATTCTTCATTCATATTGAGCCGCCGGATGCCCACCGTTACAATCTCTGCGCCACTGGCTTCAATAGACTTCAACATCACCTGCATATTGGGATAACGCGCAGTGCCTATCAGCAATCTTGAACGGTATGTTACGCCTGCTATCTTAAAATCTCCAGTCATAATACCCTCACAGTTATTCCCCGCTACCCTCCCTGAACCGCGTGAATAATATCCACCCGGTCACCATTACACAACCGCGTATCTGCCCACATTGCCCGCGCTACGACCTCGGTATTCAGAGCCACGGCAATGCCCTTTTGCTCAGTACCAATATTCATCTCAATCAGCAAATCGAGTAGCGTTGACGCATCATCCACTGATTGCTTTTGACCATTCACTGTAAGTTGCATGGGTCATAATCCAAATCGGTCAATCCCAAAAGGCCGAATAAGTGCTGGGGTACGCCCCTCCAAAATCACTTCGGCAATAGATAGCGCAGTCAACGGCATCAGCAAAATACCTTTCCGATAATGGCCTGTTGCCATAATTAAACCCTCAACAGGCGTCTTGCCCAAAATAGGCGCGTCATCTCGGCTACCTGGACGCAACCCCGCCGTGGACTCAACCATGGGCAAATCGTAAACCCCCGGCACCACTTCCCACGCGGCGCGCAACAGCTCAAACATCCCCCCTGCGGTCACATCTTCATCAAACCCCATCTCTTCTGACGTAGCACCCAAAACGAGATGCCCATTATTCTTGGGCACGAGATACGCCACCGTAGAAGTCGCTACCCGCGAATACCAGACCATCGTATTGAGCGCAAAATCCTCCGTCATCACCAGGCGCATAATCTGCCCGCGCACGGGTCGCACCGGAGGCCTGGCACAATCGGGCAACCCCGGTATCAAACGCGACCAGCATCCCGAAGCCAGCACCACTGTATCGCCTTCGATAATATCCTCGCCAACTCGCACCCCGCGCACACGCGTCCCATCTATCAAAAGTTCATCTACCCCCATCTCTTCAAACACCTCGCCACCTGCCGCCACAAGCCCCTTCTTCAATGCCATTACCAGACGCCGATTATCCACTTGATGATCGCCTGGACACCACACAGCAGCACTCACTTGAGCCGACAAGTGCGGCTCCCGTTCCCGCGCCCCATCGCCCGAGAGATAGGTCACAGACAATCCCAAATCGCGCTGATAGCGATACCGAAATTTTAAGTACTCCAGATCGTCTTGCGTAATGCCCACCAGCAGCACCCCATCGCGGCGATAGCCCACACAACACCCGGTCTCGGCTTCCAATTCACCAACAAATTCAGGATAAACCGCCAGCCCCTTCAGGCCGAGATGCAACAGATCTTCCTCTTCAAATTGCACCTCTGACAGCGGCGACAACATACCCGCCGAAGCCCAACTCGCCGAGTGCCCAACGCGACCCCGATCAAACAGAACCACAGCAGACCCCGCACGCGCCAACCGCCAGCCAATCGCCAGCCCAATCGCCCCACCACCCACAATGAGCACGCGCTTTTGTGCCATCACAGCCTCAAGGTAAAAAAAACCACCCTTCGCATAGAGTCGAAAAGTGGTCTCACCATCCGTTCAATAAACTCCCTACGCCGGCATGATCCGGATCAGGTACAAAGGGTATAATCTCAGCTCGCAACAGCAAGCACCCCTGTCTTCTTTTAACTTTGCAAAGATACCATTTTCATATCCCCAGGTCAAGACGTTCCCCTTATGACTTGACAGATACCAACATATTCCTTACGTTTTCAAAACAACGCGGACCGTACAGGGGTGCCGAAAGGCTGAGAACACACCCTACGAACCTGCTCTGGGTAATGCCAGCGAAGGGAACACGGCGCATTATGGAATACAAACCGCCGATGCCTTCGCACACATCGTCGGTTATTTTTTTTAAGGAGAAGGCCATGAGTAACCAGAATGGTAACAATGCTACAAAAGTTTATCTCAAAGGCAAACATGGAATTCGCGTCCCCGCTCGCAAAATTTCTCTGACAAATGGTGAAGACCCCGTTTACGTCTATGACACCAGCGGACCACAAGGTGGGGATGTGCGAAATGGCCTGTCTCCTTTGCGCGAACCGTGGATTCGGGCGCGGGGCGATGTCGAAGACGTCGCGCCAACTTATGCCCCGCAACCCGGGGCACCGGAAATCCCAGAAAGGAAAACCGTTCTTCGCGGCACGGGCAACGTCACGCAAATGCACTATGCCAAACGCGGTGAAATCACGCCCGAAATGGAATTTATCGCCATCAGGGAAAATGTCGATCCCGAATTTGTGCGCTCAGAAGTCGCGCGAGGCCGCGCCATCATCCCGGCAAATATCAACCACCCCGAAAGCGAACCCATGATCATCGGGCGCAACTTCCTCGTCAAAGTCAATTCCAATATAGGCAACTCGGTGGTCACTTCGTCTATAAAAGAAGAAGTCGAAAAGATGCAATGGTCCACCAAATGGGGTGCCGACACAGTGATGGACCTATCCACAGGCAAAGACATCCACGAAACCCGCGAATGGATCATTCGCAACTCCCCTGTGCCCATTGGGACAGTACCGATTTATCAGGCTTTAGAAAAAGTGGGCGGTATTGCTGAAGACCTCACCTTTGATATCTTTATGGACACCATCATCGAACAGGCCGAGCAAGGCGTCGATTACTTCACCGTGCATGCTGGCGTACTACTCCGTTATGTGCCCCTCACCGCCAAACGAGTCACGGGCATCGTGTCTCGCGGTGGCTCCATCATGGCCAAATGGTGCCTCGCCCATCACCAGGAAAGTTTTCTCTACACCCGTTTCCGCGACTTATGCGAAGTAATGAAACAATACGATATCTCATTCTCTCTTGGCGACGGGTTGCGCCCCGGAGCCATCGCCGATGCCAATGATGAAGCGCAGTTTGCCGAATTGCAAACGCAAGGGGAACTCACCAAAATCGCCTGGGAATACGATATTCAAGTCATGAACGAAGGCCCCGGGCACATCCCGATGCACCTCATTAAAGAAAACGTCGATAAACAAATGGCGTGGTGTCACGAAGCCCCCTTTTATACCCTGGGACCGCTCACCACAGACATTGCGCCGGGCTATGATCACATCACCTCGGCCATTGGCGCGGCAATGATAGGATGGTATGGCACGGCTATGCTCTGCTACGTCACCCCCAAAGAACACCTGGGCTTGCCGAACAAGCAGGACGTAAAAGACGGCCTGATCGCGTACAAAATTGCCGCTCATGCCGCCGATCTCGCCAAAGGACACAAAGGCGCGCAAGACTGGGACGATGCCCTGTCAAAAGCGCGCTTTGAGTTCCGATGGGAAGATCAATTCAACCTTTCGCTCGATCCCGATACGGCCCGCGCTTATCACGACGAAACACTACCTGCTCAGGGCGCCAAAATCGCACACTTCTGCAGCATGTGCGGCCCCAATTTTTGCAGCATGAAAATCACGCAAGATGTGCGTGCCTATGCCGAAGAAAAGGGCATAGAATCAGCCGAAGCCCTCGAAATTGGCATGGCTGAAAAAGCGCAAGAGTTCAAAGAAAAAGGATCTGAGATTTACCAGAGCGCGGATTGAGGCAGAAAGGAAAAATAAAATCGAGAAATAAGAACAGGTAGTGCTCTAAAAAAACAGAGCACTACCTGAAAAAAGGGGTGGCGCCTCAGCGACGATCTTCTGTAGCAGGCGGAGATCCAAAGAAGCCCGAGCTAAGCGGCTGAGTTGCCTTTGCAGGTATTGTCGTATTCAGGATTTCGACATAAGCATCGTAGAAATTCTGAATATTTTTGACATAGTGTACGGGCTGACCGCCTCGGCAGAAACCGTATCGCGCCCGCTCGTAGTAGTCCGGTTGGGACAGCAAGCGCATCGCCTGTTCCACATTGCCAAACCAGCGGTTGGGATCCCATCCCATTTCCCGCGCCAGGCGACGGGCATCGAGCACATGGCCGTATCCCACATTATAAGAGGCCAGCGCAAATCGAATCCGCACTTCCATCGGGAGCTTGTGATCGAACCGGTTAATGAGCTGGTGCATGTACTTCACCCCCGCGTGTATGCTCTCCTGAGGTTCGTGAAGATCGGTAAAACCCAAATCCTCTCCCGTGCTCGGCATCACCTGCATCAGCCCCTGCGCGCCGACCCAGCTAACAGCCGCTGGATCAAATCTGGATTCCTGGTACATCTGTGCGGTAATCAACCGCCAGTCCTGTCCGTATTGAGAGGCGTATTTTTTTGCCAATTCATCATAAGGCGACAACTGACCGCTCAGCCCGACCCGCATTGAGTCTTTGGCTCTGGCGACAGCGCGCGTGCTCTTAAAATACCTCTTTTTCATTATATTAAAAAACAAACCGCCTTTTTCTTCTTTTATATATTCGTTGAGTGCCGCCAGCAAGTCTGAATTGTCCTTGCGAACCGCCCAGCCCAGCGCTGTGGGCTTTATACTCAAAGCGGCTTTGAGGCGGCGTCCATAAGCGCGTTCTATATCGAGCAAATTGGAATCGCACAGCGTGAGGTCATAAAGACCCTCTTCAACCCCGGCTAAAATATCTTCGGTTTCTACATTGTCGGGCACCAACGCAATCTCGAGACCTTTGATGGAATCCTGCAACGCCATCAGAGTCGTATAAAACGAAGAACTGGCGCGCACATGTATCGTCCGCCCGGCCAAATCCTGAAGGCTGGCAATCGAATCGCCATCCGCATGTACCACCACTAGTTCGCTCACTTCATTATAGGGTTGCGTAAATGCCGCCTGCTCTTGCCGCACCTCAGTGATGGTCATTGCCGAAGCTACGACATCGCCCCTACCTTCATTCAAATACGACAACAATTCGGCGTGACTATTCGGGATGACAATTTCGAGACGCAGGTCGTGCTGCGAGGCAAATCGCTTCATAAGCTCGTATTCGAACCCTATCTGCTGCCCCCGATAAATAAAATACGTCATCGCATTATTGCGCGTGATCATCCGCAACCGACGGCGTTCTTTCAGGCCCGTCAGATCGTCGGTAAATGTCTGCTGGCGGTGGCGCGTAAATTGATGTGCCAGCAAATACTCATCTACCTTGACCTTGAGCTGTGTATCGCCTGGGCGCATCATCAGGGCGAGCGGACGATCTTCAGCCAGTACTATCGGCGTGACCAAACTGTCGTAATAGCCAGACAGGGCGTGCCACAAATGCGCGTCGGATACGGTCGCTGCGTATTTGCCGCTTGCAACCCCTTCCAGCAAGTTCTCGATACTGAGCGTTTCCGGTACAGTGTGGATGTTCAAAGACGGAACCTGTTGCTGAATTTTGACCAGGGTCTGATAGTACGAACTGGACCGCCGCACGCTGATCGCCATACCAGCGAGATCTGCAATTTTCTCGGGCAAACTGTCACCAGACGCCGTAACCAGATATTCATCCACGTAGAGATATGGCACTGAAAACGCCGCATGCGCTTCCCGCTCTGGCGTAATTGTCAGGCTGGAGGCGACAATATCGCCCTCGCCTATCAGTAATTTTTCCATCATCTGTGAATAACTTGTGACCTTTACAATCTCCAGATTCAGCTTGAGTACTTCGGCCAGACCGCGGGCAATATCGTAGTTGAGCGTCACTTGTTCCGCCTGCCGGGGCATATAGGTGATTGGATCTGGACGGACGATTACCCGCAACGCGCCGCGAGCCTGCAATTGCGGAAGATCGCCAGTGTATTTGGGTGGTGCAGATATGGGTTGTTTTTCGCTGCACTGTACAAAAGCACATAAGAACATCAGTGCTAAGGGGATCATACGATGCAACATACGATGTGTCTCCTTTCAATGATATAGCCTCATCGCCGGGCCGATGAGGGATTGCGATATAATCGCACCCCTTTTTTGTTTGCGAAATACGGATGATAATTTTGGGGCAATTTACGTTTCTCGTCTCACCGGTGGATCGGATACAAAGCTTTCGATAGCCGCATCAACGGATTCCAACGTGCGAAAATGCGACGACAATTTTCCGACCATCATCAAACTCTCCATCCGGTTTCGGCATTTCTCAACATCTCCAGGCTGACCGCCAACACGCCTAACATCGTGCTGCCAAACCATCTCACCCTGGAAAAATCGACCACGACATTTGTAATGCCATCGGCCATGACCTCTTCGACATAGTGCTGAAAAGGAACGACTGTAGGACCGCTCATCAGGGTACCCGATACAGTCAAAACCGCGACGTGATCGCGAATGTCAACTTTCACTCTCATCAATTTTGCGCACAACTCTTCCAAAAATTGAACGACCAAAAAAAATTGCTATGCGTCATTATCTGCAAAACTTTCCACGGCTCGATCTACCGTAGGTAGGGTCTTAAAAATATTCGCCAACTGCGTAACCATCAAAATACTTTCAATCTTCCTGGTAACGCCCGTCAATCTCAAATCGCCGCCTTCACCACGCAACGTCGTCACTGCCAAACCATCTCACCCTGGAAAAATCAACCACCACTTTTTTCATACCTTCATTTACAAGTTTTTTAATATGATCTTGAAATGGGGCAACTTCGGGACCGCTCATCAATTCACCCGACAGGGTTAAGACAACGACATCGCCGCGGATCTTTTCCGAAATTCTCATACAAACCTCCAAAACCCAAAACTCATTGAATATCGCGCAGGGCACTGAAAATACGGCTGAACGCCCAAAAAATCAAGTTATCAGTTGATATTATGCAGCGACTCTATATCTTGTGATTTATTTGAAATAAGATATACAAGATATGGTGGTAAAATGAAGTTTTTTTCATAAACTGCGTAACATCAGTTATCAACTTTTTTCTCCCGCCTCAATCACCATTTGCAGGGCAGCATCTGATATCTCATTGCGAATCGCATCGCGCCCCCCATCAAATCGAAAATCTTTACACACCACACCTTCTGCACCGGCAAGTGCGATATACGCCGTACCGATGGGCTTGGCCGACCGACCGCGAATGGGACCTGCGATCCCGGTCTCGGCCAAGCCCAAATCTGCACCACTCACTTTTCGCACGCCTTTGGCCATTGCGCACGCGGCTTCTGCGCTCACTGCACCGTACGTATCCATCACCTCCACATCTATCCCCAGCATATCGCATTTGGACAACGCGCTATACGCAATAACCCCCCGCTCATAATAAGCCGAACTACCCGGAACCGAAACAATGCGGGCGCTGATCAACCCCCCTGTTGTGGTTTCTGCGACTGCAATAGTCCAGCCTCGTTCTCGAAGCAATTTTCCGAGCTTTACTTCCAAATGTTCAGACATGTTTTAATTACCGGTCTCTGAAAGCACCGCGAAATTTTCCCGCAACTTCAACAGCGTCTCCCGATATTCGCGCTCGCGCTCACGCTCTTTTGTCACGACCTCTGCAGGGGCATTGTTCAAAAAACCCGCATTGCTCAACTTCTTTTCCAATCCGCCCAGTGCCTTTTCCAATCCTCCAATCTCCTTCTCCAATCTCTGGCGTTCCACAGTGAGATCAATCACACCAGCCAGAGGCACAAAAATTTCCACATCGCCGACTACAGCACTCGCAGACGCTGCCGGACGTTCCAAAGCCGCACCGAGGGTCAAATTTTCAATGCGCCCCAACGCCTTCATATAGTCCTGAACAGACGTCAAAATCGCACGCGCCTCCTCAGAATTCGTCTTATAAACCACATCCACGCGCTTACCCGGTGGAATACGCATTGTGCCTCGAATATGGCGCACAGCACCTACCACATCCCGCATCAAAGCCATTTCTCGCTCTGCTGCTTTATCAAATTGCGTTTTGTCGCATTTGGGCCAGGACGCGACAATAAGTGCTTCGCCTTCGCGTGGAAATGTTTGCCACAACGCCTCAGAAATAAAAGGCGCGATAGGATGTAGCAGGCGCAATGTGCCTTCAAATACAACACACAAAATCGACTGCGCAGTTTGACGGGCGATTGGATCATCGCCATACAGGCGCACTTTCGCCATCTCCACATACCAATCGCAATACGCGCTCCACACAAAATCGTACAGCGCACGCGCCGCTTCGTCAAAGCGATACGCCTCCAAAGCCTCTGTAACCTGCAACACCGTGCGATTGTACAAACTCAAAATCCACCGATCAGAAAGGTCTGTAACCGGCTTGGGTACCGTCTGCAACGCCACATCGCGGATATCGCGATCATCCAGATTCATTTGCACAAACCGCGCCGCATTCCAGATTTTGTTGCAAAAATTGCGGCACATTTCAGCGATAGGCGAATCTTGCAACTTATTGTCCTTCACATCGGCATCGAACCGAATATCCTGCGAACTACCGCATTGATACAAAAGCGACAGGCGCGTGGCGTCTGCGCCATAGCGTTCGATCAATTCGCGCGGATCAATCCCAGTACCCAGTGACTTGCTCATGCGCTTGCCATCGCGCGTTTGCACTGTTGGATGAACCAGCACCGTCCGAAACGGAATCTCGCCCACAAATTCGACAGCCGTCATAATCATCCGAATCACCCACAGATACAAAATATCCCGCCCCGTAATCATCAAATCTGTCGGGTGAAACAGCTTCAAATCCTCTGTATCTTCGGGCCAACCCAGTGTTGCAAAAGGCCACAGCGCCGAGGAAAACCACGTATCGAGCACATCCGGGTCTTGCATCAACTGCTGACTGCCACACGTTGTACACACTTCGGGCGGCTCTGCATTCACAATCACCTCACTACAATTTTCGCACGTCCACACCGGAATGCGATGTCCCCACCACAGTTGCCTCGAAATACACCAGTCGCGGATATTCTCCAGCCATTCAATCGAATATTCCCGAAACCTATCCGGCACATAAGCGATCTTTTTTTCGCGCATCAAGGGCAAAATCAAATCGGCCAAATCGCGCATCGCCACAAACCACTGCTCCATTGGCATCGGTTCAATCACCGTGCCACAGCGATCGTGATGCGGCACCGCGTGGGTATAATCCTCAATTTTTTCTATCAAACCCAAATTGCCGAGTGCCTCGACTACCGCCTTGCGACACGCATACCGGTCCTGCCCGGCGTGAACACCCGCATTCTCCGTCATCTGGCCGTTCAGCCCAATAACCGATATCTCGGGTAAATCGTGACGCTGTCCTATCTCGTAATCATTGGGATCGTGTGCCGGTGTCACCTTCACTGCACCGCTCCCCATTTCTGGATCGGCATAGTCATCTGCCACAATGGGAATGGGGCGTTCCATAAGCGGCAACATCACCATTTTACCCACGGCATCGCGCCATCGCACATCAGATGGATGCACCGCCACCCCGGTATCCCCCAGCATGGTTTCCGGACGCGTTGTCGCCACAACTACATCGGGCGCAGCATCTATCCCTTTGTACCGAATATGCCACAGGTGACTATCGACCTCTTTTTCTTCCACCTCGAGGTCGGAAATAACAGTACCACACTGTGGGCACCAGTTCACCATGCGTTTGCCCCGATAAATCCAGCCCTTCTCGTAAAAACGCACGAATGTCTCCAACACCGCCCGAACGTACTCCTCATCCATTGTAAATCGCTCACGCGACCAATCATAACTACAGCCCAACTCGCGCAACTGTCGCAAAATTGTACTGCCGTATTTTTCCCGCCAGGCCCATATCCGCTTCAACAAAGCTTTGCGCCCAATTTCGCGGCGCGTCTTTTTTTCGTTTTCCCAGATCTCTTGCTCCACCTTCATCTGTGTGCCAATACCCGCGTGATCCGTACCGGGCAAACACAACGTGCGAAATCCCTGCATCCGCTTGTACCGAATCATCGCGTCGTGAATCGCGTGCTGTAGCGCGTGACCCATGTGCAACTCCCCCGTCACATTGGGCGGCGGAATCGTCACCGTATAGGCGGGACCTGTCGCGCGAAACTCCGGGCGAAAATATCCCTTCCTGTACCAGAAATCATACCACGTCTTCTCAATATCTTTTGGATCGTAGGCACGCTCCAAAGCTTTATTCTTCATCGTCTCCATTACTCCTTATTAGCGATCAGCCCACCCCTTTTTTACACCGAATAACCTCGCCACCCCTCATAAATCGTCCGCACAGATACTTTAATCACCGCTGTTGTGGGCACGGCCAATAACATACCAACTGCGCCAAACAATTCGCTGCCGACGAGCACTGCAAAAATGACGAGCAGAGGATGCAAATTAACACTGCGCGCAACCACGACGGGGGCGACAAACACATTATCTATAATCTGTACGATAAGAAAAACAAGAACCACTGGCAGAACCACACCAAAACTCAGGGCGGAATATTGCAATACAGCGGCAACAACACCGGCAACAATTCCAATCAGAGGTCCCAGATAGGGAATCACATTGGCCAAACCCGCGAGAAGACCAATCAGCAAAAAATGTTCCAACCCGATGATATAAAGTCCGGTAATTGACAGAAGCGAGACAATCATCACAGACAACACCATACCGCGCATATAGCCACCCAATTGCGCGTCAATGCGATATAACAGATTTAATACCAGCTCAAAATATCGATTTGGCACCTGCTCAATGATCGCGCGCTTAATCGTTCTGCCCTGTCCCAAAAAGAAAAACAAAACAAAAGGCACAATAATGAAAAATGTAAGTCCCGATAGCAATTGCCCGACCAATCGAGGGGTCTCTTTAAACAAATCTGTGGCGACAACCTGCAAACGCGCATTTATCGCCTGAACCACATCTTTGCTCTCGAGCAGGGGCATCCATTCTTTGAGTATAGGCATCCATTTTTCGAATCTGGCATGAAAGGTTTCAATATAGGTTTTTACAACTGCCAGATATCCCGGCTTGTATTTCCCAAACGTATGTTGTGTTGCCGATATTAAAATCTCTGATGTCCCAAATTGAACCGACTCCTCAGGTTCCATAGCCAATGAGTCTGAAACCGATGATACACCTTCAATATTCCCTTTCAGCGTCAACACAATAGAATCTTCTCGTCCACCATAAAAACCGTACAATTTCAAAAACGCCTGACGCGGCTCATATACTTGTGGAGAAAATACCACACGCAGCGTACCTCGTCCACCGACCACTTTTGGGCTAGCCTGAGGAGGCCAGGAAAAGACAGGAGATTCTGCATCTCGCCCACCGGGTGCCAATTTCAGGGGCAGGCCATCAACCTTAAAATCTTCGAGTTCACTCTGAAAACGATCAATCGTCACTACGGCATCGCCCGTATTTTCCACCACACAGTACCATGTGCTCTGTTCACCAACAATGCGCTCGACCATATCCTCGGTGCTGCGCACAATCACAGGCGCGACCACAATGAGCGGAATGAACACAATAGCAAAAACAGAGACTAAGACCACAACCACAGCAACCAGACGATTTAAGCGATACGACTCGAGCAAATCGACCAGAGGCATTAACAAATACGACAGCACAAACGCAAGAAAAAAAGGAGCCAGAGTATTCCGAATGGTATATAATAGCCAGACCGCCACAACGATGAGGCCAAAAAAAATCACAATACGCAAAATCTGAGCAGTACCCATGCCACCAGAAGAGGGTTCATTCATGACTCGCCTCCCCCGTCCTCTTTTTGTTTAGCCGCCAACTCATCTCGGGCAGCCTGCAAACTGTGATTGGTTTGCCGCAATCGCTCGGCGACAATCCGCGAAAGTTGAATGGCGATTTTTACCCCCAGGTGCGGTCGCTGTTCCGCCAATTGGTACAGGACGTCTCGTGAAAAAAGTGCCAATTTGGTATCTTCTGCCGCAACTGCCGCTGCCGTTCTCGGCACACCTTCCAAAAGTGCGGTTTCACCAAAAAAGGAACCGGATTTAGATTGGGTAAGCAGCACTTTATCGCCATCTTCACCATCCTTTTGAATCACTTCTACACACCCTTTTAACACCACATAAACGCCGTCTCCCGGTGCACCCTGTTCAAAAACTACATCGCCTGTTGAATACTTGCAAATTTCTATAAGTTGCACCACTGCCTGCAACTCTCGGCGGTTCAGTTCCCGAAATAGTGGAATAGCGCGCAATTTGGGAAATAGTGGCTTTTCGCGCTCCAACCATCGCTGTAGAAGTCGATTCATCACAAATCCTATATCCCCGCGCCATAAGGCACCGCAGGTTCTGCTGCCCTTAAGCGTTCAAAAAAATCCAGTGCCTTGGGGCGATAGCGCGATTCGATGTGTTGGTCAAAAAATGCGCGCAATATTCGCGTCACCTCTGCGCGGTTTACACCCCGCAAGAGGGAAAGATCAATGCGGTCGGGACGTCCCACTTGTAGATGCGCCATAAAATTTATCGTCTCAAACTGTACGCGCATACCCGCCCCTGCGTGCTTGCCACACAATGTACCGCCCAGGCCGGGACTGAACCCCAGGCGGTGCCCCTGGAGCCGAGCACCACATTGAACACACCCACTCAGATGGGGGCGATAACCCACCGCACCCGCAGCGCGAATCTGGAAATACCACACCGGCACATCCAGGGCTATTTCAGCAATACCCCCCACCCATTGCATCGTTTCAAGTGCAATACTGAACAAAAGTGGGTTGCGGTCTTCATCTTCGGTAATATAGTCCAGAAATTCGCATATCGCACTTCCGGCTGCCATTCGACCGTAGTGTTGTTTTATCGGTTCAAAAGCGTGTGCAATATCGCCTTCGCTCAATATTTGCAACTCTCGATTATCCCGCCGATAAAAAACATAGCGCCCCCATGTCATGGGTTCAAGACTCGCGCCAAATTTGCTTTTGGGCCGCCGCGCGCCTTTGGCAACCAAACGCAACTTGCCGTAATCGCGAGAAAACAACACCACAACCTTGCTGCTTTCACTCATGCGAAAACCGCGCAACACCAACCCATCGGTCTGGCAAATCACGGTGACTCCAATGCTGTTGGTGGATTGGGATAGATCATATAAATTGATTCATTGAGATACACCATGCCATAGCGCTCTCGAGCAATGCGTTCAATCTCATCCAAATTGTTTTCCAGCAGCTTTGCCTCGCGTTCCAACATGGCATTCTGCTGACGAATAGTTGAAATTTCCTGTTTCAATGCGGCAATTTGCTGCTTGCGCATTATGAGTTGGAAAATCCCACTGTCTCCTACAAAAAACAAATATAGGGAAAGCACCACGGGTGCAAATATCAAAAATTTATTCAGGCGTCGCCTTGCACTTCCCGGTAAGATCGGACTGTTTTCCGGCAACACCGTACTTTGTCCCCGATAAAATGAGCGCATAGCACAATCTCCAATGTCGGTTGTCCTACTTCCGATTTAACACCACCATATCATCTCGGTGGATAACCACCGCGCCATTATTAATTCCGAGAGTTTCTGCAACTTCTGGCGTTTTCTTTCCGCGAATACGTCGCACATCACCGGCGTTAAATCGCGTTAAACCGCGCGCGATCTCAACGCGTTGTTCTGATTCTACGCCAATGAGTTCGCCAACTTCAAAATCGCCAATAACGCGGACAATACCCGAAGGCAACAAACTTTTGCCTCCATCGCTCAAAGCAACCACTGCGCCATCATCTACAACCACACCCCCTCGCTTTCGAGAATGCGCCAACCACAAATCTCTGCTGTTCAAACTGCGATTATCCGCCACAAATAACGTGCCGCAATCTGTCCCATCCAAAATTTCGCGCAAGCCGTTTGTACATCCATTTGCAATCACTGCCATCTGCCCACCTTGCATCACAGCCTCGGCTGCCCTGAGTTTTGTACGCATTCCCCCGCGCCCCAACGCACTTCCCGAAGACCCCACAGTTGCATAGAGTTTTTCGGGCATCCCGCGCACAAACCGAACCAATTGCGCGTTTGGATCTTTTGCGGGATCACCTGAAAACAACCCATCGACATCGGTCAACAACACCAGCATGTCCGCATCCACCAGATGCGACACCATCGCAGATAGGCGATCATTTTCGCCCACAGACAATTGCAATTCTTCTACCGCCACGCTGTCGTTCTCATTGACAACAGGCACAACACCATACCGAAACAATTGATCCAATGTATTGCGCGCATTCACATACCGCGTGCGATTGTCCAGATCATCCGATGTCAACAGCACCTGCCCCACCCAAACACCATATGCTTCAAAAGCCCGTTTGTAAGCATCCATCACCAATCCCTGCCCCACCGCAGCCGTAGCTTGCAAATCGGCTAAACGCCTCGGCCGATTACTCAGCCCCAATTGCCCCATGCCGGCACCAACGGCTCCAGATGTCACTACTGCCACCTGTAAACCGCGTGCGACCAAAGACGCCACATCAACGGCCAGGCGGTCAATCACCGCAAGATTCAACGTATTGCCATGTGCCGTCACAACCCGCGTGCCCAATTTTACCACCACCCGCCGCACATCGGCGAATAAGGCTTTGCGATCAATTTCGTGTTCTTTTGTCCCACTCATGTCAAATCAATTTCGATTTTGGGGCGCACTGGCACCCCGCGTTCTGCGAGATACGTTTTGACTTCCGCAATACTGTATTGATTGTAGTGAAAAATCGACGCAGCCAGTGCCGCGCTCGCCTTGCCTTTGGACAACACCGCGTACATATCCTCTGGCCCCCCAGCTCCCCCAGACGCCACAATCGGCACATCCACGCGCTCGGCAACCATGCGATTTAACTCAATATCGTATCCATCTTTTGTGCCATCCGCATCAATGCTGTTCAAAACCAGTTCGCCCGCGCCGCGATCCACCAGTTCTTCAGCCCATTCGAGGGCATCTCGTCCAGTATATGTGCGTCCGCCATTGATGACCACTTCCCAGCGCACATCCTCTATTTGATCGAGATCCGATCGTCGAATTGCGTCAATCGACCCCACAATTGCCTGAGACCCAAAACTTTCGGCCCCCTGAGTAATAATTTCAGGCGTGTGTACAGCAGCCGAATTGATTGACGCTTTTTCCGCGCCCCCTTCGATAATTGTACGAATATCCTGATACGTGCGAACGCCCCCGCCAACCGTAAAGGGAATAAACACCTCTTCGGACACGCGCCGCACGAGTTTGCCGACAATATCGCGCTTCTCCGCCGATGCTGTAATATCGTAAAACACCAGTTCATCTGCGCCTTCTGCATCATAGCGTCTCGCCAGCGCAATGGGATCGCCAGCGTCTTTATCGGCAGAAAACCTGACCCCGCGCACATTGCGACCGTTTTTCACATCTAAACACGGGATAATTCGCCTTGCCAGCATTCTAAACTTTCTCCGCAAAATTCTTTAAAATCTTCAAGCCAGCATCCTGACTTTTCTCGGGGTGAAACTGCACACCAAAAGCCCGATCATTTCCGGCAATTGACGCATAATCAATCCCGTAATCCGTCACCCCCACCACATCTTCATCGCGCTCAGACACCACAAAAAAAGAATGGACAAAATAAAAATAAGACCCATCGGGCACGCCATCTAAAAGTGATGTATCGCGCTGAATTCGTACCTCATTCCATCCAATTTGCGGAACGCGCTGCCCTTCGGGAAAACGCTTCACTTTTCCCGGCAAAATGTCCAATCCCCGATACTGCCCCATTTCTTCACTCTCGGCAAACATCAATTGCAATCCCAAACAAATACCCAAAAAAGGTCGGCCCTCTGAGATAGCCCTTACAATAGGCGCGATCAATCCCGCTGTTTTCAGATTGTTCATCGCATCGCCAAACGCCCCAACGCCGGGCAACACAACGCGCTCGGCGGCATCGATATCCTCGGGTCTATCGACAATAAAAGCCTTCGCCCCAACGTGTTCAAATGCCTTTTGAACACTTCGCAAATTCCCCATCCCATAATTGACAATCGCAATCATCTCATTCCCCCAACCCACTCGACCGCTCTGTCGCAGCCAAAACAGCATCCATCAAAGCGGCGCGCAAACCGCCCTGCTCCAGCGCGTGCAAACCCGCAATAGTCGTTCCGCCCGCCGACGTCACCTGATCTTTCAAAATTGCCGGATGTTCGCCGCTCTCGGCAACCATACGCGCCGCTCCCAGCACGGTCTGAGTCGCCAGTGTCAACGCCATATCCTTTGATAAACCAGACCGCACCCCACCGTCTGCCAGCGCATCGATTATCGCGTACACATATGCAGGCCCGCTACCCGCAAGCCCGGTCACCGCATCCATCTGTGATTCTGAAACAACGACTGCCGCGCCAACCGCGTTGAACAGAGACAGTGCCAGACTCAGTTGCTCTTCACCCACATGTGTTCCCGCACATATCCCCGACCCCGCAGCACCGACCTGCGCCAGAATATTGGGCATCACGCGAACGACGGGCAATGACCCCAATTCCGCTTCCAATGCCGCAATTCGCACACCCGCCATGAAGGAAATAATCACCTGATCACTGTGCAATAAATCCCGAAATCCCACAACGGTTTGCTTCCAGAACTGCGGCTTCACACCCAACACCACAATATCCTGATGGCCCACCACTTCGCGCGCATCCGCTGCAACATGGACACCCAACTCGCGCCTTCTCTGATCCAATACCTCAGCAATCAGATCCACCGCCGTGATATTTTCAGGCGCGATCTCTCCCGACCGAATCCAACCGGCCATTAGCGCGCGCCCCATATTGCCTGCACCAATAACAGCAATTTTTTTATTTTTCATAGCAATCAGCTTTTTTTACCTCATCAAACATACGTCAGCCAGCCGCGCTTGTCTTCCGCACGCCCTTCCACAACAGCAAAAAAGGCATCCTGCAGCTTCTTTGTGATCTCCCCCCGAGAACCACAGCCAACATCGATATGGTCAATAGCCGTGATCGGCGTGATCTCTGCCGCGCTACCCGTAAAAAACACCTCATCGGCAATATAAAGGGACTCTCGTGGAATTGGTCGCGCCGTCACCGTATGTCCCAAATCTCGGGCAAGTGTAATAACCGAATGTCGCGTAATACCGGGCAAAATAGACGACCCGGTAGAAGGCGTGTAAATCTGCCCATTCTTCGCCATAAAAATATTCTCGCCGCTACCTTCGCTCACATAACCCTGTGTATCCAGAGCAATACCCTCGGCATATCCATCGGCCATCGCCTCCATTTTGATCAGTTGTGCATTCATATAATTTGCCGCCACCTTGGCAAGCGAAGGCATGGTATTGGGTGCCAGGCGATTCCACGACGCAAACCGAACCGACACGCCTTTCTCCAGAGCTTCTGGTCCCAGGTACTTGCCCCATTCCCACACCGCGATCACCACCTCGATCGGGCATGGCATTGGATTGACGGCCAATTCACCAAATCCCCGAAAAACCACAGGTCTGACATAACACGCTTGCAATTTATTAATGCGAATCGTCTCCAAAATAGCCGCTTCCAGTTCATCTTCCGTATAGGGAATTTCCATGCGATAAATTTTGGCCGAATCGTAAAGCCTCTTCACATGATCTCGCAGCCTGAAACAGGCCGGTCCTCTTTCGGTATGATAACACCGTATCCCCTCAAAAACACTCGAACCGTAATGCACCACATGAGACAGCACGTGAACTTTGGCATCGTCCCAACCTACAAAATTCCCATTAAACCAGATCTTGTCTGACTTTGGAATGGGCATAAGAAATCCCTTTCTATAAAACTATCTCATAGCCAATGCACGGCAAATCCGTTCAAATCCATCTATTGATATGGTTTCAGGACGCGCTCGACCATCGATATTCGCTTCTATCAAAATCTCGTCATCCACGAGGCCAGCAAGTGCGTTGCGCACCATTTTCCTCCGCTGCTGAAATGCGGCGCGCACCACGCCAAACAAACGCCTCTCATCTGCAATATCATAAGCAGAATTCGCTTCAAAATCCAGCACCAACACAGAAGAATGCACTTTGGGCGGCGGATAAAAATGCGCAGGAGGCAGATCAAACAACCGTTTTGCGACACACCGCACCTGTGTGACAATCGACAGCACGCCATATATTTTACTACCCGGCGGCGCGATCATGCGTTGCCCCACCTCACGCTGCACCGTAATCACAGCGCGTTTCCAAACCCTTCGAGCATCCGTAATTTGCCTGATGAGCGCACCCGTGATATGGTAAGGTAAATTGCCCACCAAAACCACCTTTTCTCGTTTTTCAATTCCAACAAGCGCGGGCAAATTAACCCGCCGCACATCATCTGATACAATTTTTAACCGCGAACCAAATCGATTAGAAAGCAGATCACACAAATCCCTATCAACCTCAATAGCGACCACCCGATCTGACTGCTCAATCAGGAGTCCAGTCAATGCACCTCGTCCGGGACCAATTTCTACGACCAGATCCTCTTTATCAATCTGTGCAGCCTCTACGATTCGCTCGATAGATGCGCCATCTGTGAGAAAATGCTGGCCCAGCCGCGTCTTTGTTTTCACGATGTCAACCCAAACAAGGTCTGAGCATTTTGCGTTGTCTGCCGACACACATCTTCAGTATCCCCACGTCCAGCATCCGCCAGGCACTCGGCGACATAGCGCACATACGCTGGCTCATTGCGCTTGCCGCGTTTTGGCACAGGTGCCAGAAACGGACAATCCGTTTCCAAAAGCAATCGCTCAGCGGGCACATCCAATGCGACCTTCAACGCGCCCGAATTTTTGAAAGTGACAATACCGCCAAAACCCAGATAAAAATTGAGATCCACCGCACGCCTGGCTCCTTCGACATCCCCCCCAAAACAATGCATCACACCGCCCACCTCCGATCCGCCTTCTTCCGCCAACACATCTAACACCCGCGTTTCAGCTCCCCGACTGTGCATAATCAGCGGCAGGCCCATCTCCCTCGCCAGACGAATATGTGCCCGAAACACTCGTTCCTGAACCTCGCGCGGCGCGTAATTGCGATAAAAATCCAACCCCGTCTCGCCAACCGCAACAACCCTGTGATGCTTCAAAAGCGCGGGCAACTTTTTCAAAGCCGACTCATCCGCCTTTGCAGAATCCGATGGATGAAACCCCGCCGAAGCATATACATCAGCTTCTGCCTCAGCAAGAGCAATAGACGCACGGCTCGTATCCAAATTTGTCCCCACATTCACGATCTGCTCCACTCCTGCAGTCCTCGCCCGGGCGAGCAGATCGTCCAGATCCTGCTGAAACTGTGGAAACATCAAATGTGCGTGTGAATCAACAAGCATAAAAAAATCCTGAAAATCGAGACAATGGTAATTTTTCAAATACTCAAAACTACTGGACTCCGACCTGCGCCGGTGTGACGAACGGCGGTTGTCATTGCGGCATGCTTAAAGCCGCCACGCGCAGCACAACGACAGTAATCCAGCGATGTCTCATATGAAATACTGCGTAACGTCACACTTCATCTTCTGCTTTCTCAAAAAGCATTGGCTGGAACGCCTCAGAGACTTCTGTGTATTCCGTGCCACATTCTGAATCCAGCCTTTGAAGCGCACCCTGATGGAACGCCGGTACGATCTCAAAGCCAATAAAATGTCTGTCAAGTCGTTTAGCGGCAATAGCCGTAGTACCGCTTCCCATGAACGGATCCAGCACCACCTGACCTTCTCTCGTTGTAAGTTTGATAAGAAATTCGATAAGCTTTAGGGGCTTTTGTGCCTCGTGAATTTTTTGTTCGCTCTTTTGGAAACCAAACTCAAGGAGATTTGTTGGACTCGTCCCCTGAATCTGACACGCTTCTATATTCATCGCGCCCACACCGTGATCGAGGACATTGTCGGCGATGGTCCCACCAATTTTGTAGGGCTTCACAAACCAGGCTATCGGCTCATATACAGGTGCCATATTCCCCAAACGCCAGCCCTGCCAGGCTTCGGCCTCAGACTCCAATCCGCGCCGTTGAAAGACAATGCTCACCCTCTGAGCGCGATGGTGTGCCGATCCTTTTTTCCAAGCAAGCATGTCCTTGAGAAGAAAACCACTATCTTCAAATGCATTGACGACACGGTGTATTGTGCGCCGTGCGCCAAAAACAAAGATAGAAGCCCCATTTTTCAGTTTCGGAAAAACCAATTCAGCCCAACTTTGACACCACTGCTGATACTCAATTCCGATATTCCTATCAGCCTGAGACCAACCATTGATGGGCTTGCCTCGCCGCTTAAAGGCAGACTTCCCAACCTGCGCGGGCGACTGTCCCAACAGTGCCGAGTTCGTGTTGCCGTGCAACACATCCCAATCACTTAGGTTGATACCATAAGGAATATCCGATAGGAAGAGTTCAATGCTATTATCCGTCAGGTGTGGAATATGGTCCCGGCAATCGCCCTGTGTAATTTTATCCAGATATTTTTTGTTCATACGATCAGTTTCATGCGAGATACAAGTGCTGACTAATCGTCAGTCTCAGGATTATGTTTATAGTGGAGCTTGAGACCCAAGAGGTTGGCAGTTGACTCTACGGAATCTTCGTTTGTCAAGAACCATTCTTTACGTTGGTGACCTCCGTGACCAATGATACGCAAATGGTCGTGTATCTTCCTTTCAATTCTGAGTTTCGTGGTGTCATTCTCAAACGCCTTTTGTGCCTTTTTCTGAAACTCTTCGTTATCCATGTACTCCCTCCACTTACTCTCTTCACCAATGCAACTTCACAATAAACGCACGAATTCGTTTACACTAAGACCTGATTGTCTGATGATGGCACGCAAAGTACCTCTGTCCAGTTCCCTATGGTTGGGAACTACAACCTGAGAAAAGGGATCATCTCGACGCAAAATCAGATGACTTCCATGCTGTCGCTTCAGGTAAAATCCAACTTTGCCAAGTGCCTTGACGCAGTCTCCTCCTGAAGTCCTGGGTAATCTGCTCATACAGCTAAGACCAATGCTTCAAAGTGTTCATCGGGAACCGGCAATCCATCTTCCTCAAGAGTGAGAACGTATCCCTCAATGGCCTCTTTGATATTGGCGATAGCTCTCTGTTTTGTTTCTCCCTGACTGATACAACCTGGCAAGCTGGGGCATTCAGCGACCCAATAGCCATCTTCACCCGGATAAATAATCACTTGTCTCATTGTTTTACCACCGTACGGATAAACAGCCTTCAACCGCTTCATAAATGTTTTCGAGCAGTTCGTCAAAAGTCTCTCCTTGAGTCGCACAGCCCTCAATTGATGGAACTTCTGCCCAGTATCCACCTTCTTCTGCTTCATGAATGATGACTTTTAGTTTCATGTCATTCCCCTAATTTTTATTTTTGCACCGCCATCCACGCTTGTCGAGTCAGTTGGAACCGTCGTGCGGGTTCGTTCTCGAACTTAGAACTATTGTAGATAAACCCTTCCGTCTTCTGAAATCCATTCTTCTCCAGAACACGAGCGGAAGCCGAGTTGCGCTTCAGGCAAGCCGAATGAACGATCTCCATACCGAGTTCACAGAACGCATAGTGTAGCGCGAGCGCAACAGCCCTGGTTGTGATTCCCTTGCCCCAGTGCGACGATGCGATTCCGAAATCACACCGGGTGCTGCGTTTTTCGTAGTCAACTGCCCCGAGTTCTACCACCCCAATCATATCGCCATCTGCAACTATAGCAAAAAAGAAAGCCTCTCGATTTCTATGTGCTCTAACGCCTTTCCTGACGAAAGTCTCTCCACCATTTTCCGGATATGGCTGAGGTATAGTGGTAGTACGCGCAACGCGTTTATCAGAGGCATAGCACTGTACTGCTGCTGCATCGCTGAGCCGCAGTGGGCGAATTGTAATCTCCGGTTGATTCATCTGGGCTATCCCTTTGTTATGCGAATAGAGCGACTACTGCATCGTGGCATAAGTCATACCCCAGCTAGATTGCGGCTCAAAACCATGCCGCACGCAATGACAATCGCCTTTAACGTTTTGTATCTTTGAGGCTTTGTGTGAGTCCCTCTCACCTTTCACCTTTCTCAACTAACCTCAGCCCCATCACTAATCTCACTATCTGGCGTTACGAGTGTGAGGTCGTTATCATCAGAAGCCGCCAGCAGCATACCCTGGGATTCGACACCGCGAATAGTCGCGGGTTCCAGATTGGCAACCACCACAATCTGCTGCCCAACGAGTGCTTCCGGCTCATAATATTCAGCAATCCCTGCGACGATCTGGCGTTGCTCATCGCCCAAACTAATTTGCAACTGCAACAGGCGATCTGCACCTTTCACGCGCTCGGCTGCGTCAATTTTTGCCACGCGCAACTTGAGCTTCTGAAATTCCGAAAAAGAAATCAAATCTTCTTGCGCTTTTTCTTCTGCCACATTGACCTCCTCAATACGCGGGAACACCGGATCGCCAGGTGCAACTTGCAAATTGGCATCCAGACCTCCCCATGATTTTAAGTCATCCAAATGAACATCTTCCGGCGAACCCTTTGCGCCGAGTTGCCGCCAAATCTCACACGCCTTTGAAGGAATCACAGGAAATAGCAACACGGCCAGTTGTCGCATGGTCTCCAACAGCGCGTAAATCGTCACCTCAAGCTCAGCCCTTTTGCATGCGTCCTTCGCCAAATGCCACGGCGCCTGCACCTCGACAAACCGGTTGGCCTCCCGCACCAATCGCCAAACCGCATCCAGCACTGCATTGGGATTCATCGCATCAATAGCTTTGCCCACCGCATTGAGCGTCTCCTCCGTCTGCGCTTTCAAAGCGTCGAGTGCCGCATGATCACCATCAACCTCAGGCACAACCCCATCCAAATACCGCGCAGCCATCACCACCGATCGATTGAGCAAATTGCCCAATTCATTCGCCAACTCGGTATTATAACGCTGGACAAAAGCCTCTTCGCTAAAATCGCTATCTTGCCCCAGCGTCATATCGCGCACCAGAAAATACCGAAACGCATCCACGCCGTATTTATCCGCCAGATCCAGAGGCCGGATCGCATTGCCCAGCGACTTCCCCATCTTTGTCTCATCCACGAGCCAAAAACCATGTCCCATAATCGT
This sequence comes from Candidatus Latescibacterota bacterium, assembly GCA_021295695.1. GTDB lineage: Bacteria > Latescibacterota > UBA2968 > UBA2968 > UBA2968 > VXRD01. The sequence continues at coordinate 38,962 of JAGWBW010000008.1, read as the reverse complement.
TTTGGGCAATGACACACCTATCGCCTTGAGCATCGTGGGCCAATACACGCAATGCGTGGTCAAAATATCCTTGCCTATCAGATGGCAAGACGCCTGCCACCAGTGCTCAAAACGCGCATCATCGGCGATATAACCTGGTGCCGTAATATAATTGATCAGCGCATCGAACCACACATAACAGACATAATCTTCATCAAAAGGAAGCGGAATCCCCCATTCCAAACGCGCCCTGGGGCGAGAAATACACAAATCGCCCAGCGGTTGACGCAAAAACCCGAGGATCTCATTGCGCCGCTTTTCCGGTCGAATAAAATTGGGATGTGTCTCAATATACTCAATGAGCCAGTCCTGGTATTTGCTCATTCTAAAAAAGTAATTTTTCTCCGAAATCTTCACCGTCGGCCGCCCGCAATCCGGACAATTCCCATCAACCAGGTCCTTTTCTGTCCAGAACCGCTCGTCTGGGACACAATACCAGCCCTCGTAATTGTCGGAATAGATCTCGCCCGCATCGTAAATGCGTTGCAAAATCTCGGAGACAACGCGCTTGTGCCGCGCTTCGGTTGTGCGAATAAAATCATCGTTTGAAATATTTAAGATCTCCCACAACGCCTGAAATCGCATCACCATTTCATCCGCATGTGCCTGCGGTGACAGATTGCGTTTTTTCGCAGCCTCATCCACTTTCTGCCCATGCTCATCCGTACCGGTCAAAAACAACACATCATCGCCAGTTAGGCGATGAAAACGCGACAACACATCGGCCATAATCGTCGTGTACGCATGTCCGATATGGGGTTCATCATTGACGTAATAAATCGGTGTTGTAATATAAAATGTGCCCATTTTTCTACACCCACTCAAAAGGACTTCATCTGCCGCCAGAGCGAGATTAAGCCCAGATTCATATTCACATTGCGATGGTTCATCTCTCGCAAAGATTCAATCTTTTTTATCGTTGCGGTCAGGTGATCGAGATCAAAAACCTCCGCCAATCGCCCGACATTGTCCTCCTGTGCAGCATGGACAATATGATCACCCCGATCGCATTGCAACAACAGCGCGTCCCTGAGCCACATTTCTGCACCTGCCAAAATATCCAATGCCTCTTGCCGGTCGAGTTTTGCAAGTGCTTCAAACGTGCGCTCCTCCTGCCCCCACAGCAAGGCTTCCAAAAACTTAAAAGATCGATCTTGCCTATCTGAGATATGACCGTCAGTCATATCCAATGCCCGGCGAAAATCGCCGCCACATGTGCGTCCAATAAAATCTGCTGTCGTTTTATCAATGTCCTTTACCATTAACTCGGCACTGATATCATGCGGTGAAAGTGCTGGAAATTTTACAAACTGACACCGCGACACAATAGTAGGCAACAACGCATCGCCATGGGATGCAATCAAAATCAACAGCGACCGAACAGGCGGTTCTTCCAAAGTCTTCAACATGGCGTTGGCTGCCTCTACGCGCATTTGATTCGCGTGTAAAATAAGCGTCGTGCGCCAGCCCCCCGCAAAAGCACTGTGCGTAAACTGCCGCTGCATCTGCCGAACGCGATCAATGGTAATCGCCGTATTGTCGTCGGGCAATGGATAGTAATAAGGCGATTGCCACACCTCGTGCAGTGCGGCTTGCCTAACTTCCTCTTTCACGCTCCGAGAAAAAGGAAAGAGCATTGTACTATCTGGATGATTTAGATTTGCCACCTTGTGACAGGCGGCACAACGCCTACAGGCCACAGCATCATCTGCCTGGCAATGCAATGCCTGCACAAAATCCAAAGCTGCCGCCACTGCACCCGTACCAGAAGTGCCCAAAAACAACAGCGCGTGTGGGACTCGATCTCTTTCAATCAATTCGGTCAAAAACCGAACCGCTCGCCCCTGTCCAATCACCCGTTCCAATATTACCTCTCATATAAAAAGCCGCTGGAACGGAACATTCCAACGGCTTTTTATCATAATGCAAACGACTAAAATGATCCGCTATCCATGCTCCTGCTCACAATGGGAATGTACAACACGCGCAGCCCGTACAGTGACGGGCATCTGCATCTGCATTGTCGGCACAAAAAACAACATGGAACAGCTCCATAATCAAAAGTTATTTGCAACTCGGTGAAAAATAATATGCCTTATCCATCCATTTGTCAAGACTTTATTATTAAAGTTGTTTTATCTCTAAACTGTTGACACTTGCGATACAATTTTTTAAGTTTGACGGACAATTTTTTGGATATATGCGGAACTTACTTAAGCGAGAAGATGCAATGCAAATAGGAAACAAAGAACTCGTCGTTATTGGCGACCGCGTTTTGATCAAGCGGGAAGATTTGGAAGAGCGGACCAAAGTCGGGCTTTATTTACCTCAAACAGTGGTCGAAAAAGAGGAAGTACAGAGTGGTCGCATTATGGCCACGGGGCCCGGTCTGCCGCTGCCAGAAACGCCCGCAGACGATGAACCATGGCGCAATTCTCCAAAAGAACCGCGATATTTGCCTCTGCAAGTTGAGAAAGGAGATTTTGCCTTATTTTTGCAAAAAGCCGCGATGGAGATTTCTTTTGAAGGCGAGAAATATCTCATTGTACCCCAGGCTTCTATTCTCGTTGTGATTCGAGAGTCGGATACCGTAGTGGGCGAAGACGAGGTATTGGATGAACTGGAGGGTTTGGACGACCTCGACCTGTGATGGTTTTCCAAATGGTCATTCGGAAAAAAAAGCCGCTAATTAGCGGCTTTTTTTATTTCAACTCACCATTTACTCTTGTTTCGCCTGTGCTTCAGTATCCGACCTGGCGCACCGGAAACCCAGAGAAGGATAGGTTTTATCGGGCTTTTCACCTCGCCGTCGGGCCATGTGAATGTGTGGAGCACTCCAGCCCCCGCCCCTTATGACACGCTTTTTCCCGGCCTCTGGGCCCGTGGGATTATTGAGGAGAGAGACGCGATAGTATCCTTCGTCAAACCAATCCCAACACCACTCCCACACATTGCCCGACATATCGAGCAATCCTTCACTGGTAGCACCCTCGGGAAAGGTTCCCACAGGCAACGGGCGTCGGTTTCGGGTTTCTCGAGTATTTGTTCGCGTGACATCAAAACGGTCGCCCCAGGGGTAAAGACGGCTTTGCGCCCCTCGTGCTGCGCGTTCCCATTCTGCTTCAGTGGGCAGTCGTTTGCCCTTCCATGAACAATAGGCATTGGCGTCATTCCACGAAACACCCACAACGGGTTGGTTGGGATCATTGTATTTGGCCTCGCCCCAATACCGGGGGACCGCATGCCCTGTGCTCGTCACAAATTCGCGATACTGGGCATTGGTTACTTCGTGCGTATCAACCCAGTACGCATCGAGATAAACATTGTGTACAGGCGCATTTTTATCCTGGGTATCTCCCATAAGAAAATGGCCTGCGGGAATTTGTACCTCCATTTTACCTGTACTATCGGAAGACACTCCCGCACGGGGTCTGCGCCGTTCAAAAGGAGAACGTCCATCAATTGTTTTGATACTCAACTTGGAAATTTCGATCCGGCTGGAAGATAGCTGAAGCGTAATAGAAGTCGCGGTCTCCCGAATCAGTTCTCCTCGCACAACACGACCCGATTTGAGAACGACTTCAACGGCCTCCGTTGTATCGGCCAAGCACGATAAGACCCCAAACACGATCAAGAATATTCCCATAATATACCGCCGCATTTTGCCTCCTTGGCGATTGGATTATCGCTTTTTAGTTCCAACTTTGAAAGTAATCATTTCGCGGTATTTTGTCCAGTCCCACAAAAGATACCCAAAGTGATTATAAAAATAACGCGATGTGTGACTTTAAAAATAAATACGCTATACACCCTGTCATGCTGAGGAAGCCGCTAGGCAGATTCTTCGACTCCGCTGCGCTCCGCTCAGAATGACAGTGCTCATTTGACCTTTGACCTTGAAGTCACACATGACGTTAAAAATAAAAAAGCCCAACCTTAAAAGGCTGGGCTTCACGACGGTTCCCTAAATGCGACGATTGCTAAACCATGTCTTTCAGTTTTTTAAGAGCTGAAATTCTCACGCCCGACGAAGCGGGTTTGGCTGAAATTGTTATTTTTTCGCCAGTGAAAGGATTGACACCCTCTCGTTCTGCGCGGGCTGGTTTTTCGACCCTTTTGATTTTGAGCAGACCGGGCAATACAAATTCACCGACGGAACCTTGTGCGACATGGCGTTCAATGGCACTGTCCAATTCATCGAGAACACTACCCACATCTTTCTTGCTCAGACCGGTGCCTTCTGCGATTGCACCTACAATTTGGGCTTTGCTCCATCGTTTTGTTACAGCTTCAGGTTGCGGCATAACTCTCTCCCTTTGTAAAAATGGATTTATAATCTCAAACCTATACCCCCGCGAAGGCAAATAGGCTGAAGGCTATCCTAATTATAGTCCAGCATACTTTGATTTGTCAAGTATAGATTGCCTTTTCCCCATTTTTTGCGTCTCTTCAGGTTTACTCCACCCATATATCCGGGCGCGTATCCACCCCGTATTTCTCAAATATCGCATCAATAGCGCACTTATCGTCTTCGGACAGCGTCAACTCTAATGCACCCATATTCGATACCACCTCCTCGGGTTTACGCACGCCAACCAGCGCGGTGCTAATCACTGGATTGGATAACACCCACGCCAGCGCGAGGTGATATATAGCTGTACCGCGGTCCGCTGCCATCTGTTTTAATTCTTCCACCACCTTCAGATTGCGCGGAAAATTCTCATCTGTAAACAAAGGCATATTAAACAACCCGCCCTTAGAGCGCCAATCTTGTGCATCAAATGTCGTATTCTCATCAAATGCCCCGGCGAGCAACCCATGCGCCAGAGAACCATATCCCATCATCCCAATGCCGTGCGCTTCGCAATATGGAAAAACATCTCTCTCCATGCGCCGATCAAACATGTGATAGCCGTATTGTCCCACATCTACCCGCCGCGTCTTCATGCACGCATCAATCTCTTCCGCCTTGAAATTCGATACCCCTCCAAACCGCACTTTGCCCTGCTGAATCAAATCGTCCAGTACCTGCATTGGTTCATCAAAAGGCGTGTGCCGATCGGGCCAGTGAATCAAATAGACATCGATATAATCCGTATTCAAAAACCGCAAACTATTCTCTACCGACGCCATGATCCGATCTCTGCGACTGTCGCGCCCCTTCTCCCGTCCCGAATCCGTATATCCAATACCGACCTTTGTCACCACAATCACATCCTTGCGTCGATTCCCCAGGCCGCGCGCGAGCAAAGCCTCTGATTTCCCCTTCCCATAGCCTTCGGCTGTATCAAAACAATTAATCCCCAAATCCAGTGCCTTGTGAATGCCCGCAATCACCTCTCCTTCGTCAAAATAACCATAATTCCCACCGAGTTCCCAGCACCCAAATCCAATCGCTGAAACGTCCAACCCGGTCTTTCCAAACGGCCTGTATTCCATATCGAACCTCCGGTTAAAAATGAGCGAATCTACGGAACGGGGTACAACTGCGCCAGCAGTTCATCAACGAACCCCACCCATCCCCCAAAATCTGTGTGTTATTCGTCTATTCGTCTATGAACTGGCCTGAGGATAGTGTACAACGAGCCGCTTTTCAGGCTCGTTCACCGGCCAGTCATGCTCGAATTACTCGCCTTCATACCCCGCTCCGTCTATTCGTTTTTCATCGCCCCATCCATCCGCCATCCACTGTCAAAATCGCACCATTGACATAATTGGCTGCATCCGAACACAGAAACACACACGCGCCTTTCAGATCATCCGGTTGCCCCCATCGCCCCTGGGGAATGCGCGCTAAAATTTGCTCAGAACGGACAGAATCACTGCGCAAAGCTTCGGTATTATCTGTTGCAATATAGCCCGGCGCAATAGCATTGACATTTACCCCCTTGCTCGCCCACTCATTTGACAGCGCCATCGTCAAAGTTGCAATACCTCCTTTGGCCGCGGCATAACCCGGCACTGTAATACCCCCCTGAAAACTCAGCAAAGACGCAGTAAAAACAATTTTGCCACACCCGCGCACCACCATCTCTTTGCCAAACTCCCGTGCGAGAACAAATTGCGCGTTCAAATTTACTTCAATGACTTTATCCCAGTAATCATCCGGATGATCCGCCGCAGGTTCCCGCAAAATAGTGCCCGCATTATTCACCAATATATCGATCTGAGCGACATCTGCTTTCACCTGTGCAACAAAAGCCCTCAGAGCATCTCGATCGGAAAAATCACATGCATAAGAGCGAAAACTGCGGCCCAATGCCGCGACATCTCCTTCTACTTCACTCCCCGACGCCAGCGATGCACTCACCCCCACAATATCGGCACCCGCCTCGGCCAACCCCAGGGCAAAAGCTCGACCAATACCGCGCCGACACCCCGTCACCAGCGCTGTCTTACCACTCAAATCAAACCGCTCCAAAATTCCCATAATAACTCCCGTTACGCCTGACAGTCCAAAAGCACCTTCATCACCTCGCCTCCCGCCACCATCTGTTCAAACCCTTTTGCCGCATCATCCAGCAGCAGCGTATCCGTAATCAGAGCCTTCACATCCACCGCGCCAGATGCCGCCAATCGAATTGCCCGCTCGAAATCTATGGGTTCGTACACGCGACACGCCACCAGATGCAATTCCCGCCAAAAAAAACGCTGTAAATCCACAGGCGGTGGTTCAGCGTGTACTCCAACCAGCACAATGGTTCCGCGAACCCGCGCCAACTCTGTCATGACCTTTGCGCCGGGCGCACTGCCACTAACTTCAAACACGAGGTCTGCGCCTGCACCCTCGGTCCAATCTTCTGTATATGCGAGAAGATCTGTTTCCAATGGATTCACAATCTCAAAGCCCAATGCGCTCGCTTTTGCCAAACGAAAGGGATTCACTTCGGCAACCACCACCTCGGCCCCATCCAATCGCGCCGCCATTGCAACCAGCATCCCAATCGGGCCGCCGCCAATCACAACCGCGCGGTCACCCAATTCCACTTTGGCACGCCGAACATCGTGGACAGCGACTGCAAGCGGTTCAATAAGCGCGCCAGCATCGTCGTCCAGTGCATCTGGTACGCGGTGCAAGCGATCGAGAGGTGCATTCCAAAAAGCCTGAAATGCACCCGCAGAGTCAATCCCCAAAAAATTCAGATTCTGACAAATATGCCGATGCCCCCGCCGGCAAGCCGCACACGCCCCACATGCCACCGTGGGTTCAACTACCACCCGATCTCCCACGTTGAACTCGGCATCTTTCGGAACATAGACAATTTCACCGCACATCTCGTGTCCCATCACCAGAGGAATTTGCACCCGCTGATCCATGTGCCCCTGATAAATATGCAAATCCGTGCCGCATAAACCCGCTCGCGCCACCTTGATGAGCACCTCATCATCACCCGGTTTGGGTTCCTCAATATCGCGCAATTCAACCCACTCGGGTCCCAGATAAACAGACGCTTTCATATCACCTCCACAATAACGCTTGAAATTCAGGGCTTTGTAATGTATTATTTAACACCATGTCAAAACGCCAAGAGCCGATCGGAAAATCAAAACCGGTCGGCATTTATGATACTGCACAGAACTCAAAGAGTCAACTTAAAGCAGGATCTTTTTATTTTTCATGTCCATTCTCCACACCTTCATAACCCTCGACCTCGAAACCACGGGTCTGAATCCAAAAGAAGCCGAAATAATCGAAATCGGTGCCGTCAAAGTCAAAGACGGCGAAATTGTCGATCGCTTTCAGACTTATGTGCGCCCAAAAATGGGGGTGCCCAAAGAAACAACGCGCCTGACGGGCATAGCATTCAAAGACGTGAGAAACGCACCCCGCATCAACGCGGCAATCGAAAACTTTATGACCTTTGCCAGCGATCATCCCCTCATCGTACATCAGGGTCGATTTGAAACCCGCTTTTTATCTGAAGCCTCTGGCCTGCCCTTTGGCAACAACATACACAGCGTGCGCGATCTCGCCCGCGTTGCCTTGCCCAGTTTATCCGATCACAGGGCGAATACACTTGCAGATTTTTTTCAAGCCGAATCCCCAGCGGAGCACAAAGCACTTTGCGATGCCGAGCAACTCGCAGGCATATACTCGGGCGTCGTCGAGATCTTGCGCGACACCTCATTTCGCACCAAACAACAAATACTACAGCTTTTGCAAGGCACAAATAACGCCTTGCTCAATATCTTTGTCGATCTGGGCAATGAAGCGGCCAAAAGCGAATTTATGAGCCGCATTCGCGGTGGCGGGATCAATGACCTCCCCCTCTCCAATGTGGGCGGCGAAGAACCCCGAACGGAATCAGAGACCAGCGACCCCCTCGACATCGACATGCTCTGCGCCCTGTTTGAATCCGGCGGCACCTTTGACCGACAAACCGAAAAATATGAAGTTCGCACCGAACAAATCGAAATGGTGCGCGCCATTGCCGATGCCTTCAACAACAACCATCTCCTCGTCGCCGAAGCGGGCACAGGCGTGGGCAAATCCATGGCCTATCTCACCCCTGCCATTCACCACGCCGCACAAAATGGCCGCCGCATCATTGTTTCCACCAATACTAAAAATCTTCAGGAACAATTGTTCTTCAAAGACCTGCCCCACCTCGAACACACTCTGAATATACCGTTCAGCTATGTCCTGCTCAAAGGTCGCAGCAACTATATATGCCTCAATCGGTGGCATGCAGCACTCACCAATATCGATACCTTTTTTACCGAAGACGAGCGCGCAGGAGCCTTATCCCTCGTTATATGGGCAGAACAAACGCAAACCGGCGACATTTCGGAAAACAATGGCTTTGATCTGCGTCGCCATGCCGGCCTTTGGGCAAAAGTGTGTTCCGACTCGGGGTATTGCCGCTCGCAAAAGTGCCGCACCAACGGGCAGTGTTTTGCCAACACCGTGCGCCGCTCTGCCCAAAAAGCGCATATCGTGGTTGTCAATCACTCCCTGCTCTTTTCCGACATCGTCTCGGAAAATGCCGTGCTGGGCGAATACGAAGACCTCATCCTGGACGAAGCCCACAACATCGAAAAAATTGCCGCACAATATTTGGGGCGCGAACTCAATATATGGCACGTTAAAAATTTTTCCGATCAACTGCGCAGTCCGGGCTTTCACAGCACCGGCACCCTGCCCGCATTGCGCCACTGGATCGGTGTAGCCGATCTCAAAGACAATATCTTTGCCACCTTTGACACAGGCATTGGGCGGGCTGTGAACGCCGCCGAAGACATCTATCTCAAAGCGCAGGTCTTTTTTCAAGATCTCACGGAATTTTTGTACGGCAAACAGGGCAGTCGCAAATTTTACTACACGCCAAAAGAACGCTATCGCCCGGGTGAAAACACGTTTAATGCGGTTGGTGAAAGCCTTGAGAACTTTGCCGAAGCGAGCTCAGAACTCAACAGCAGCTTAAAAAATCTATGCGCCTGGCTCAAAGACTTGCCCGACGATACTTTTCCCAACCAGGACGAACTCGTCAACGAACTCGACGGGCGCGCACAGGAATGCAGCGACCTGATCGCAACCCTCAATCACTTGACCCATCCCGAAGACGAACAATGCGTTTACTGGTTCGAATTGCCAACCCGGGAAAACAGCAGTGACACGCGCCTGTTTTCTGCGCCTCTGCACGTCGCCAATGTATTGCGCGACGCGCTCTACGACAAAATGCGCACCATTGTCTTCACATCTGCCACTTTGGGCATTCGCGGCAAACTCATCTACTTTCTTCAGCGCATGGGGCTCGACACCATGTCCGACGGGCGCGTGCAAACAAGTTGCCTTGGTTCGCCCTTTGACTACGATTTACAAGCCCTTGTCTGCGTACCGCAATTTATGCCATCACCCAAATCCCCTCATTTTCAACGCGCCGTTGACGATTTGCTGCGCCATCTCGCACGCGAAGTCGGACGGGGTACACTGGCATTATTTACGTCCTACAGCATGCTCAACCAGTCTTATGACGCACTTAAAAACGATCTATCATCCGATGGCATCTTGCTCCTGGGCCAGGGTATAGACGGTGCGCGCGGCAGCATTACCGACCGCTTTAAGACCCACCGCCGCGCAATGCTTCTGGGCACCGACAGTTTTTGGGAAGGGGTAGATATCCCCGGCGAAGCCCTTGAAATACTGGGTATTATTCGCCTGCCTTTTGCCGTGCCATCTGAACCCCTCGTTGCAGCGCACATGGAAGAACTCGAAAAACAGGGCAAAAATCCATTTTTACACTATTCCGTACCAGAAGCCATTCTCAAATTTCGCCAGGGTTTTGGCCGCCTGATACGCAATAAATCCGACAGAGGTATTGTCATCGTCTTCGACAGTCGGGTTTTATCCACCTTTTATGGACGGGCCTTTCTCGAAGCATTGCCAGTCCAACATCGGGCGTTTCGAGCACCCGATCATTTATTACAAGCCATCAAAAGCTGGTTCGACAAAGCGAGCGCAGCATGAATACCGAACGCCAAATTGCCATACGCGAGCCTCTGGGGAAATTACTGGTACAAATTCCCCAGCGCTATCATCCGCTCGTCGGGCATGCCTATCACTTCGCCAATGCCAGCCACGAGGGCCAGGACCGCGATGCCGGGCAACCATATATCACCCATCCCATCGGCGTGGCACTCATCCTGGCTTCTGAATTGGGCTTTGCACGCGACGCAGAAATGATGGCAGCAGCACTATTGCACGACGCCGTTGAAGACTCTGCTCTGACCCTCAACGACATTGAACCCACCTTTGGCAAAACCATTGCCACCCTCGTCAGCGGCGTTACAAAAGTAGAAGGAGCAAAAGCCGGCCGCGTCATGCGGCGTATTGCCACCTTGCAACACCTGTTCACCCATGCCAGACGAGACCCGCGCGTACTCATTCTCAAATTGGCCGATCGCATGTATAACATGCGTAGCCTCGACGGCATTGCAGAACTCCACAGGCGGCAACGCATTGCGCGAGAAACCATTGACATATACGCGCCCCTATCGCACCTGTTGGGCATGGCCCGCATCCGTCGCGAACTTGAAGACAGCAGTCTTTTTTCTCTTGAACCGCGCATTGCAAATCAGATACATACTGCATTTAGAACAGAACCGACCGAACACCTCGTGAAATTCCAGGAAACCATTCGCAACTTGCTCTACGCCAACGGCGTGCGGACAAGCGTGCGCGTACAACAGAAAAGCTTGAGCAGCATTTACCGCAAAATGCAACATCGCCCCCTCAATCAAATTCAGGACCGATACGCAATCGAAGTCATTGTCTCGCGTCGTCATCTATGTTATTTGACTTTGGGCATTTTGCACGAGCACTTCCTACCCGTTATGGAGCGTTTCAAAGACTTTATTGCCCTGCCCAAACGCAATGGTTATCAGGCTCTGCATACCCGTGTTCACCACAGGGATCAACGCTACGAACTTCACATTCAAACCCCTGCAATGCATCGCCTGGGCGAATTTGGCATCGCCGCATTGCGTGGAGATGTACAGCACGAAGAGCGACGCACGCGCTGGTTGCACGATTTTGTCGATTGGTACGACCGCGCCGATGCCTCCCATCACCTGATGACTGAACTCAAACGCATTCTCTTTACCCGAGAAATTGTCGCACTCACGCCCAGAGGTGATCCCTTTATATTGCCCGAAGATGCGACCGTCGTCGATTTTGCCTTTGCCGTGCATACTGACCTCGGCTTGCAATGCAAAGGAGGTCGTATCAACGGCGCGCGGGCTTATCCGTTCTCCAAACTTACCTGGGGCGACACCGTCGAAATTGATACCGATCCGAACCAACATCCCAAAAAGAGTTGGGTCAGCCGCGTTAAAACCTACCGCGCTCGCCGTCACATACAGCACTATTTCAATAGCCAATCTCAATAGCCGATCTTATGCCTCAATTTCTTTTCTTTCTCGCCATCACCCTGATTTTCGCGTGTTCGGGAACCAATCCCGTTCTCGAAAGTCAAAAAATGAAGGTCTCACAAGCTCAACAGACGCTGCGCGAAGAACGCATCCGCCTGCAAACCCTGCGCGACAGCCTGCAAAGCGAAATTCGTCGCAATATCGCGTTGGACATTCCAAAAGAACAAGCAGAAAAAATAGAACACTCCCGCATTGAGCTTCAGGAAACCATTGTCGCGGCATCGGAAAAAAATTTAGCGGCGCAACAAGCCCTACTCGATTCTCTCACAAAGTATTCTCCCTGAGGCTTCGGTATTTACAAATATTAACTTGCTCTAATAGCGTAAATTTATCATATTGCACTATATAAACAGCATCCCGAAAATTTTGAACAAGAGGAGGAGCATCCGTGTCCAATCGCGAACATTTTCCTGTTGCGCCCAAACTTGCGTATGCATCCACGGGACTCGAACCGTATATCCCCTCGGCAGAACAGCCGTGGAACGAGCACCGGGCGGCACACCTCTTGCGGCGCACCCTGATTGGCCCAAGGCCAACTGAAATAGCAGAAGCCGTGCAAAGCACGCCAGAAGCCGTTGTAGATCGCCTTCTGGAAATACCTTTTTTGCCCCCCAATCCACCCGATAATTGGGTCAACGAAGATCCATTTCAAAAACCCAATGCAGATCAGCGCAAAATCGAGCGCGCGCGCGTTGACCAGACCCGCGCCTGGTGGATGGAACTCATCGTCAATCAGGGATTCTCAATTCAAGAACGCATGGTGATCTTCTGGCACGATCACTTTGCCACCCAGGCCAAAGATGTCAGACGCCCGCAGTGGATGTATCTCCAAAATTTCCTGTTCCGCAAACACGCTGTCGGCAATTTCAAAACACTCGTCGAGGGCGTCACGCGCGATCCCGCCATGATCTACTACCTCGACAGCAACACCAACAGAGTGGGAAGACCCAATGAAAATTACGCCCGAGAACTCATGGAATTGTTCACCCTGGGCGAGGGCAGCGCCTACACAGAACACGACATCGGAGAAGCGGCTCGCGCGCTCACAGGTTGGATTGTCGTAGGCAAACAACCCACTTTTAGAGAGAATCGATTCGACAAAGGCCAGAAGACCTTCCTCGGTCAAACTGGCAACTTCAATGAGCAAGACATTATCGACATCATCTTCCAGCAAGAAGGCACAGCCGAATTTATATGCGGCAAACTCTACCGCGAATTTGTCTATGAGCATCCAGACAAAGACGTCGTCTCGGAACTCGCGCAAATCATGCGCGACAACAACTACGAAATCAAGCCTGTGCTGAAGGCATTGTTCTTAAGTGCCCACTTTTTCGATCCAGCTATCATCGGCGCCAAAATCAAGAATCCCGTCGAACTCGTCGCCGGCACAGCGCGCAGTCTCGGTTTCAAAGCTGGCAGAGGTAGGAGCATCAGTTCCGAGTACCTCGTCTATATCGCCCAGGTGCTCGGTCAGAAACTGCTCGATCCGCCCAATGTGGCCGGATGGCCGGGGTATCGAATTTGGATCAGCACATCCACATTGCCCGAACGCCACAAAATGACCGACGAGATTGTCGATGCCAAACCGCGCAATCCCAATCGTTACACCATCATCAATCCGGATACCGTGGGATTCGTCAAGGCATTTCCCGAACCCTATGACGCGGAAAAACTCGTCCGTGCTCTGGGAGAGTGCCTGACCGCCTTTCCAGTTGACGAATATCGCCAGGAAATGTTTTTGGAGACGCTCCTCGAAGGTGCCGATGTCTATGACTGGAATCCCGACGCGATTGCAGCACCCCGACGCATCAAGAACATCCTCAAACTCATCTTTGAATTGCCCGACTATCAACTGAATTAGACTTGAGGCCTGCCTGTTAGCCTCCAGAAGGAGCTCGTTATGAACAGACGCGACTTTATGAAAAATGCGACCCGCGGTGGTGCCGGGTTTGCACTCGGCGGTTTTATGACGCGGGCTTATGGACGCGCCGAAGCTGTTGGGCCCCTGGCTGCAGCAGCCCTCAGTGATACCGACCGCGTCCTCGTTATTATTCGCCTCAATGGCGGTAACGACGGCCTCAACACCCTGGTCAATTTTGAAAACGATGCCTATTATCAGGCCCGCCCAAAAATCCACATCACAAAACAAGAAGCCCTCAGACTCACCCCAACACAGGGTTTGCACCCCCAACTCACAGGGTTCAAAGAACTCTATGACGAAGGGCAGTTGATGGTCATGCAGGGCGTGGGATATCCCAATCCCAACCGATCGCACTTCCGCTCGACCGACATCTGGATGACTGCATCGGATTCCAGCGAATTTCTAAGTGACGGTTGGCTGGGGCGCTATTTTGAATCCCAAACCCCGGGCTTTCCAGACACCCTGCCAGAACATCCTCTCGCAGTTGACATCGGTCCCGTGCTTTCCCTTGCCTTGTTGGGCAAAAACGGCGCTATGGGCATTGCACTGCGCAACCCCAGGCAATTTGTCTATCTCGTGGAGCGGGGCAACCAAATTATCGAAGACGGTAAAATCCCCTCACCGGCTGGATTTGAACTCGACTTTATCCGCCGCATCAATTTTGAATCCCTGCAATACTCTTCACAAGTCCAGGATGCCGCAAATAAAGGCGCGAACAGGGTTGAATATCCCGCCAATAATTCGCTCGCCAACCAACTCAGTCTGGTCTCGCGGTTGATCGCTGGTGGCTTACAGTCCAAAGTGTATCTCGTCTCACTGGGCGGATTCGACACACACGCCAATCAGCTCAACCGCCACAACACCCTGATGAGATATCTCAACGAAGCAGTCACGGCTTTTGTTCAAGACCTGCGGCAACACCAATTGCAAGATCGCGTGCTTGGCATGAGCATTTCGGAATTTGGTCGCCGAACAAAAGAAAACGGCAGCGCGGGTACCGATCACGGTACATCAGCACCCATGTTCTTCTTTGGCACATCGGTTCAGGCGGGCATTGCAGGTCCACAACCCAACTTTGAACGGGTTGACAGGCGCGGTGACTTTCACTACGATCACGACTTTCGCCATGTCTATGCTTCGGTGCTCAATCAGTGGTTTGACGTGCCAGAAAATATTCTCTCAAGCATCTTTTCATCCAATCCCTCGCACGTCCCCATTCTCAGGCCAAAGCTCGATCTCGCCCAAGTTGACTTTAATGCCGACGGCAAACTCGACTTTAACGACTTTCTCGAATTTACACAGGCTTTCGGCAGCAACGAGTCCAAATTCGACTTAGACGGCGATGGCAAAGTTGGTTTTAGCGATTTCCTGAGATTTGTCGATGCCTACCGAAACCGTTAAGCATTCAGCATCGTCTGAAACCATAAAAGCCCCGGTCACACACCGGGGCTTTTTACTAATGGATAACAGAGACGAGGCAAAACCATGCAAAAACCCAAACGCGAAATCACAATTTCCAATCGCTATCTCTACTTCTACGCCAGCCTGGTCAAACGCATCTACGGTCTGATCATCCGAAATGAACACAAAGACCAACCCGACGAGCGTTATATAGGCCATCTGGGCGAAGATGGAATACCGATTTCCCAGGATACAACCCATACAAAAAGCAGACTACCCGGCACACCTGTACCAGATGAAATTGTCCTGTTTCGCTTTCGAAAGCGTCTGCTCCTGGGAACATGCCAGGCCGTCCTATCCCGCAAAATTTCCGAAATCACAGTTTTATCAGAAGATGGTCGGCACCTTCGCTTTCGCCACACCAACCTCGTTTATCTCACCGGAACCTCATCGTGCGATGTACCACTCAAAACTTACACTATGGCCGTCCGCGCTTTGAGCCGGGAAATAGACCTCGAAGCCGTCTGGGAAATCGCCGTTGAATCTGCAACCCCGCTTCCACTTTCAGAAATCGCCGACCTCTTCTACAACACAGAAAGCGATGCCACACAGTGGATCGCCCTCTATCTTCACCTGCACCATGCCTGTACTTATTTTCAACCTCAATTTTCCAACACGTATTCGCCCTACACGGTTGATCAGGCATACTTTCGCCGTCAACACAACAGCCGCAGAAAAGATCGGGATGAAGAACGCGAAGAATTTATCCACGCCATGGCAAATCAGGACGAATCCATTGCAGAACACACGCTGACCCAGCGCCAGCAAACCTATTTGGAACAGATTCGACAATACGCATTGTGGGGCAGCGAATCCCAACACGCAACTCAAGCTCAGGCATTGATCTCTGAAATTTGCAAAACCAAAAAAAATCGCCAAAAATCTGCAGTCGAATTGCTTATACAAAAAAAGGTCTGGAAACGCGATCAAAACCTCGACTTACTCCGCGCCGAAGTTCCAACTGCATTTTCAGACCTCGCCATCCGCCAGGCAGAAACACTCGCGCCCACTTGTGGCAACCGCAAAAAACAACCCGTCTTTGTGATACATCCTACCGATCACCCGGACATTGCCCTCTCATTCCGCCGCCGGCTCTTTAGGGGCGCAGAAATTGGCGTACACATTCCAGATATCGGCGCACTCATTCCCAAAGATTCACACATCGACCGCGACGCCGCCGAGCGCATGGCACATATTCCCTTTCCCGATCAGCCCATTCCCATGCTGCCCACGCGCTTTGCACATGACCTGGGCCAATTCCAAAGCGACAAAACGCATCCAGCACTCAGCATCTTCTGGCGCGTGAACCGGGCTGGTCACCTCAAAGATTTTTGTATCGCGCAAACAACCGCAATCAACAAAGCAGACCTTTCAACTGAAAACATCGATCGAGCACTGAACGACCCCGCTCATCCACAGCACCGCGCCATACAATTCTTCTCGCAATTATCCACGCGCCTCGAAAAAAAGCGACAAACGGCCAGTCTCGACCCTGAGGAACAATCCCCCCCAAACCACGCCCTTCGCATTGCCCGCGAACTATCCCTGCTCGCTGGCATAGCTGTTGGTCGGTGGTGCGATAATAAAAATATCCCCGCGATTTACGAAGTGCGCGATCCCATTGAAAATATCGAGTCCATCATACAAATCCCCCACCCCGTCGTCCGCCGCCACGAACTTCGCCGCCAAACCCCGAACATCGGCCTCGACACAACACCAGAAACACATCACGGCTATGGCATTTCGCATTATTGTCCCATCACCCAACCCACCACCCGATACACCGACCTGGTAATGCAACGCCAGATCGATCACTATCTTCAAGTCGAACAATCTCTTTACTCGGTTGACGACCTCAATACCCTGCGCTATCGCATGTGGGAAACGCAGGACCTCATCGACGGTCTGGTTCACCGCCATACCCGCAACTTAATACTTCAATCATGGGAAAATCAACTCGGCAGGGAATTTCGCGCCGTTGTTCTCCACCACAAAATGCACGGTGTCCTCGTCGAACTTCTCGACCACCCCTTCAAAACAGTCATCTACCCGGGTTATCCCGTAGAAGTAGGCGACGAAATTGACCTGCGCCTGACGGGTATTGATCGCTGGAAAGGCTGGGCACACTTTACGGAAATAAGCCATCAGCTATCAGCGGTCGGCTTTTAACTCCCTTCCCACTCCGGATACAAATCGTGCTCAATGCCCAATAAACTCAAAATTCGACCAACGACGAAATCTGCCAAATCATCGAAAGTCTCCGGCTTTTGATAAAATGCTGGCATTGCCGGAACCACAACAGCACCCGCTTCGGCTACCGCCACCATATTGCGCAGTTGAATCAAATTCATGGGCGTCTCGCGCGGCACAATGATGAGCTTGCGGTGTTCTTTCAACGTGACATCAGCCGCGCGCTCAATCAAATTGCGCGATAATCCATGTGCTATGCTCGCCAGTGTTTTCATCGAACACGGCACCACCACCATGCCATCTGACTGTGCCGAACCACTCGCCAGCGTTGCAGCGAGATTCTTAAGCGGATGCAGTGCCATATTATCCACCGAAACACCGTAACGTTCTCGAATAAACTCGCCAAAATTTTGCTGTTTGCCCTCAAAGCCCGCCTCGTCTCGCAGCAACATCCAGCCAAATTCGGATATCACCACATCTACCGCAACCCTGCGCATCAGCAATGCACGCAATGTGCGCAACGCATAAATAGCTCCACTTGCTCCTGTAATTGCAACCGTAATTCGTTTCATAGCAACAGGATTCCATATACAGCGGATTACGACAACAACAAATCGGTCAGCGTACCCGCAAAATACACCACACTAACCACCCCATTCATCGTCAAAGACGCCATGCCCGCTTTTGACAAATCCCGGTGTCTCACCAAATAATGCTCGTAAATCAGCAAACCGCCCACGCACACCACGCCAGCTACATAAATCATCCCCAGTTCAAACACCTGACCCACGCCCACCATCAAACCAAAAGCAATCAGATGAAATATTCGCGCAATCCACAATGCGGGACCAATCCCAAATTTCTGCGGAATCGAATACACGCCAAACTGTTGATCAAACTCGGCATCCTGACAGGCGTAAATCACGTCAAACCCCGCGACCCACATCAACACCGCGCCGCCGAGCAGCAAAATTTCCGCATCCATTTGCCCCGTCACGGCAATCCACGCTCCCACTGGCGCGACCGACAATGCCAAACCGAGAAAAAGCTGCGTAGCCCACGTAAAACGCTTCGTATAAGAATAAAAAAACACAATGCCCAATGCCACGGGCGACAGCATCAAACACAGAGGATTTAACTTATAAGCCGCAAAAACGAGTAGTGCAGAAAAAACGCACACAAAGGCTTTCACAGCACCCGCAGAAATAATCCCCTGGGGCAACTCGCGATTGGCCGTGCGCGGATTGGCCGCATCCATTTTTCGATCCACAAGCCGATTAAAACCCATGGCCGCACTTCTCGCGCCCACCATCGCCACCACAATCCAGAACACCTGTGCGGACGAAATCCCGTGTTCAGCCGCCGCCAATGCCGCGCCCGAAAGCGCAAATGGCAAAGCAAAAATACTGTGACCGAATTTAATCATCCGGCCATAAGTGACAATACCCTCAAGCATCACTGCCTTATCTTTCCCGGATAAACTTTTGCAATCGGCCATCTGTCTGCACTTCCCCCACGTACAAATCGCCGTGTGAATCCAGCCAGATACCGTGTGGACACTTTTTGAACTCCCCCGGGATATCGCTTTCAACACCGCGCCCCCACTCAGACAATTTCTGGCCATCAACCGTCCAGATACTCACCCGCTGCTCCAACTCTGCGATATAAACCACGCCATCCTCGTCATCAATATAAACGGTATCGGGTTGGTGTAAGCCCGTCCACTCGCCCTGGAAATTGCCCTCAGTATCGAAAAACTGAATGCGATTATTGCTCCGATCTGCCACCCACAAACGGTCATCCTTATCAACCCGCACACTATGCACCAGATCAAATTGCCCCGGCCCAGTACCCGGTTCACCCCAGGACTTAATCAGCGCGCCATCGGGTGTAAACTTGTGCATTCTCGCATTGTCATACCCATCGGACACATACATAAACCCCTGAGAATCAAACGCGACATCGGTCGGCAACCGAAACGGCTCACCCTCATCGCCTTCCCGATCGGGCGTCCCTACCGTCATCAACAACTCGCCATCACAGCTAAACTTCCGCAAACAATGCGTGTTGCGCTCCACACAATAGACGTGATCCTCTGCATCGATATAAATGCCGTGCGCATCTTTTAACACATCTTCGCCCCACGAAGACAAAAAATTGCCTTCGCGATCAAATATCACCATCGGGTGCTCGCTACGACTGTACACATAAACGCGATCCTGCGAATCAACAGCCACCGCCGGTACCCACCCAAACGACCAGCCTTCGGGCAACGTCCACCAATTTTCCTGCACCGTATAGACATAATCACCTTGTCCAAACGTCATTACTTCCTCCTTGTAAAAAAGCTAAAAAGTCGCACATCATTGCAATATACACCACAATTTAAGGCTAAAAAGAAAAAAAGCTCTGGATTTCCAGAGCTTTTTTTATTCTTTGGGATTATCGCATATCACGCTGTTCTTCCGAAAACACTGGTAAACAAAATAAAATCGCCGAAATTGACCTGGCCATCCCCATTTAAATCAAAACGCGCATCGGGACTCTCAGAACCAAAAGCAGCAACAAACAGAAGAAAATCGCCAAAGTCGATCTTGCCACTGCCATCGAAATCCGCTTGAGCAGCTATCTCCTTCAAAGGCAGAAACACAGCGGGCTGAGAGCGCACTGCGATACCGCGCGGTCTATCCTCAAAATTCAGCGTTCTCAGAATCTGAAACGACTCCGCATCAAAAATAACCAGCTCATTCGATTCCTGGTTCGCCACATATATCTGCGACCCGTCGCGCGACACAAACAAATCGCGCGTCTCCTCACCTTCCGGCAAAACCTGAACGCTATTCACAACGCGGTTTTGCGCCACATCGACGGCGATCAATTGGGCATTCAAGCGGTCTGTCGCATATAATCGGGAACCATCTGGCGATAAAGCGAGACGAAATATCCCACCATCCATACGAATCGTTGTCACCACAGACTCCGACTCGGCATCAATCACTGCAACACCGCCGCCGCCATCGTCACCGAAGTCCCCCCCCGACACATATAACCGCTTTCCATCCGCAGATATAACCAGTGATCGAGGTTCCTCAATCACATCAATGCGCCCAACAGTCGCCCTGCGTGCGGTATCGACAACCAGCACTTGATCGCCGTCAATATCTGTGACATAAAGCCGCGATCCATTTGGGTGAATTGCCACGCCATAAGGGCCGCGTGCAACTGGCACCCGAATACGAGAACGCACAGTCAAACTCGCCACCTCAATAACCGAAAGACTATTAGACTGTGAATTGGTGACATAGACCAACTGCCCATCTGCGCTCAACGCGAGATCCAAAGGCGCATTATCAACCTCAATATTCGCCGCCACCTGATGCGTAGAGGTCTCGATAACCGTGACCCGATTCTCAGATGTGCCTTCACTCCCTCCCGTATTGGCGACAAACAAATAGCGCTGATCTGGCGTCATCAAAACACTCAAGGGCACCGCGCCAGTGGGAATGCGCGCCACCTCTTCGCCTGGTCCCATATCGATAGCGGCCACGACATCTGCATCTCGCAATGCGACAAAAAGTATGGGAGATCCAGAAAGGGATATCACATCGAATTGCAACATGGGCAATTCAGGTGGCGGCGAAGGCGTTTCATTGCCATCGCCATCGCGCGCAATCACCCGATATTCAACCTTCGACCCCACACTTTGTCCGTCGAGTTCAGCGGCAAAAATATCGTTACCCGTGGGGGTCATTGGCAGCACCTGTACGCCCCCGCCATTGATCTGATAATGCAATTCAACCGTTGCCACCCCGTTACCATCGGTCACTCTTGCCGAAAAGCGATAGGGACCATTGGGATCGGGCGTGTTGGCCGGAAAAATAGTCTCCCGAATAAAAGGCGCGCCCGCCACAGAAGGCCCAATTGCGAAATCGATATTTTCTATCACGCGATCGATTTCAACGCGTATAATCTGAGCACCGGTCTGCAAAAACGCATTGTTATAGTACTCTTTGTCCAATCTTTCTTCATATAACGTCTGAAAAATACCGCCAAAATTATCAGCAGAAATTACGCGATGGTGTGGCTCAATCGCAATGTGATAATCGCCCGGAGGCAACCCGAGGATTTCATACCGACCATCGCCATTGGGTCCCTTTTGGTCGCCAGCTGTCCCCGACAGAGCACTCGCGACAAACGTCTCGGTTCCCGCCTGATAAACCACCACATGCACGCCAAATGTGGGGCCATCGGCATCCAGGACCTGTCCACGCACACCGCCGGTTAGCCCTTCCACCGGGTATATTGCCGTTATCCCGGCGAGATCATCGGCTTCCAGAGAGCGCTCCTCGCGCGGTGCCGAGGCCGTATTATAGGGATACATCGTAGGCCGCTCTTCGGGTTCTCCCACCAGAGGAGAGTGATCTAGCCCCAAAAGATGGCCAATTTCATGCGTCATCACACCCTGAAGATCCACCAGGTCCTCAGGCGTGTTATTCTCCTCAATCGAAAACTTCCAATCCCGCCCATTAAAAACAATATCCACATCCGTAATAAAACCATCGTCGTTATTGTTGATCCGTGCAAAGGCAATGACCCCTGAACCCTCGGGTGCTCCTATAACCTCTCCCGTCGCATCGTAAATAATCACATTGCGATTATCACCACCCGACGCTTCAATCTGCGTTGTACCTTCAGATTCAAATGTAATAAATGCTGATGGCACCCCGCCCCAGTCGTTAAACCCACGCTGTGCAATCCGTACTACCTCAGCCTCGGGAAAGGGAAAACTCCCGGCATTGACCACAAAGGGAATACCAGCCCCGGCCCGAGAAGGTGACCAGCGATTTATCACAATACGTCCACGAGAATTTTGTTCTGTAAGAATTACATATCCCTCTGCACCAATCCACAGAGCGAGCAGAAGGCCAACAACGCACATTTTTTTCACAATTTAATCCCCATGTTTGAGTACCGGTTCCGATTCCCTTGCATCCACCACCCAGACCTCGGCTTTGCCATCTCGATCAAAATCCGCTTCCGCATACGCCATGAAGTCATCCTCTGAGACGGTCACCCGATAGCGAAATCGTCCGGGCGCGTTATTGAGTTGTAAAATACGACCGTTAGTTTTTTCATCAATAGGCAAATAAGTGCCATATTCTGCGCGATATGCGTGTTGTAGAGCCGCAATGCGTTGCAACATAATACGGGCGCGTTCTCGTTCTGCGTCTTCGGGTGTGCGATATGTAAACTGATAAATCAACAACACGTACATCAATACCACAAGACCAATAACAACACCCGCCTGATGCAACTGATCTCGATATTTCCAAAAGAACATCACGGACTCTCCTCACTGGCTGGCAACATCCACCAGATTTTGGATTCCAACTTTCCGACCTCTGTCTCCCACCGCGCCCGCACCTCTACCGTATCGGCACGCGCGACCAGAGGATCTGCGGGCAAAAACGGATGGATTTGTCCAGACATCCACTGACCATTGCGATCGCGATCTAAAAATCCAGAAATGCGATACGTCTCCGGAAGCAAATTTGTCAAACTAAACGTCGTATCCTGCAAAACCTGTTCCCGGAAAAAGTCATGTGCCAATCCCTCCACCCATATCACCACATCAGAAGAAGACGTCGTCCCGGAAATGTGCCCCAGAGCCGCGGTGTCCATCACAGAAAAAACAAACGAAATCGGTTCAGAAAGGACATTGCCGCCAATATCCAATAGCCTTTCGCGATTTCCACTAAGTCTAATCGTCTCACCACTCGCCCACAGACCATCCGGCGTAAACGCGAGATGATTGGGCGCAACCCATTCAAAATGCCCTTGCGGAACAACCGTCGAATCCGACGCTATCCAGAAGTCGGACACGGGATCTAAGCGCATCGCATCGGAAAATAACATGCGAATCACAGCCGTTGGCAAAACATTCTCGGCATTCTCCGCCGGTGCGCGTACCAACACCTCTGGCGCGCGTCGATCGCGCGTACCATCGCCTCGCACAGTTGCATCTGTGGTATCGCGATTGCCCCACCGATCTACAATATCAACCCGCACCCTGTATTCCACACCCTGTGTTTGCAGTCCGGTAATCAACCCCACCCCGCTCGAGTCAACGGGATCTTGATATGTCTCCAACACCGACAGGTCGGTTATTTCAACGCCCCAAACGCGCACTGGTTCATCAAATCGCATCAAAATATGCTGTTGATCGGGTGTGCGCGCAGCAACGAGCGCAGGTGCTGACGTATCGCGCACCGCGAGTTTGAGATCGCCCAGACGAACGCGCTCCTCACCAGCAAACGCCACATCGCCGGGCGGCAGTGCCAACAAGTCCCCAGATGAATACGTGCGATCATTATTCTGATCGCCAAAAGCAAATATCCGATAGTTCCCAGAACCCAAACGCGGCAATACAAAATGACCCGTTTCATCGGGCTGCGTCACATAAGTGGGGCGGTCTCTCCCCGGATCGGGTGCCGTCACCCCAGACAGATCATAAGCCCAAACAAAAACCTGTCCCCTCTCCTCCTTAGACTTCAACACCCGCCCATTGAGTTCCCCGCGATTTAAGCGATCTCCCGTGGCAAATCCAAAACTATAAGAAGACCGCATGCGGTTGCGCCACTCATCCGCGCTCTCCTGCCCCACCGTGACCAGATATGTTCGCTCGGCTTGCAAACCATCGGGCAATCGAATCTCCAACACATCCCCACGCCACCGAAAATCGGGTTCCTCTGAACCCTGTGGCGAAATAAATAATGCCCGCTCGACCGACCTGCGATCCATCCCCTCAGAAAAGCGAATGCGAATCGGCGTATCCAACCCGACTCGCACAGAATCATCTGCAGGCACTGTATCAATCACCCTCGGCGGCGTTTTATCGGGCGGTCCCCCCGGCGGTGGCATCTGCCGCGCGCAGGCCATCAAAAAACAAAAAAAAAGGTAAACCGTGAGACGTGAGACGTGAGACGCCTTCCCCAATCCTCCCTGTTTATTTATCGCCAATCCCCACTCATTGTTCATCCCTAATGAACTGCTATCGCAGTTGTACATCGCTCCCCAATTCCTAATTCCTAATTGCCTTTCACGCCCGTGGATGCGCTTGTCGATAGGCTTTTTTCAAGCGTTCAACACTCACATGCGTATAAACCTGTGTGGTTGAAAGGCTCGCATGACCGAGCAATTCCTTCACCGCATTGAGATCTGCACCCGCATCCAGCAGATGGGTTGCATAGGCGTGGCGCAATGCATGGGGAGACAAAGACCGTCCAGTCGCTTTGCTTAAATACCGGGCGACGCGACCTTGAATACCGCTGGGACTCAGCGGACGCCCAGAGCGCGCCAAAAACAAGTGCCGTCTATCCGTCGTCTGTTCAGAAATCAATTCCTCCCGCCGCATCAAATAAGCCACCAGTGCGACCCGAGCCGGTTCCCCGAAAGGAACCAATCGCTCTTTGTTGCCCTTGCCCACAACCCGCACCAGTTTATCTGCCAGATCCACAGCCTCAATTTTGAGACCCGCAAGCTCGCGCAACCGAATCCCCGCGCTATAAAACAACTCCAATATCGCCCGATCGCGCAATCCCAACACCGTATTGGGCGACGGCAGGGACATCGCGCGGGCAACTTCGTCAACATCCAGATAAACGGGCAATGTCTTATCCTGCCTGGGCGGGCGCACATCGAGTGCTGGATTTTGATCCAAATCGCCCACATTGCACAAATAACTCAAAAATGTTCGCACCGCCGCCAGCTTTCGAGCAACAGACCGCCGGCCAAATCCCTTATTGTGCAAAAATCCCAAAAAATCCCGTACCGCATTCCGATCAATCTGTTCCACGCGATCCACCTGACGCCCATGCAAAAAAGCGGCGAACTGATCCAGATCCGTTTTATATGCCGCACACGTATGATCGGACAATCGCCGTTGTCGCGATAGATGGGTGAGGAATTGGGTAATAGATGTTTTCATGGGAGCGATCTTCAGGTTTTGATGTGACGCGGGATACGCATTTAAGGGCTTTACAGATTCAAAATATTTTTGGATAGGAAAAAAGGTCGCAATTCAAATCTGCGTCCCTTCTTCTGTATCAAGTCCGTCTGCAAAATTCTTACGGAATTAAAGGCGTTGTAACTCTCAGTATATACGTCATAACCCCCAACATAATTGTTAAGAAAGCAACACTACCTGTAACACTCCAAAAAATCAGTTGGCGCATACTGTCAAATTTCTCGTCAATCTTATCAAACCGATCATCAATCTTATCAAACCGATCATCCACATAGGTTCTCAATACTTTTTGTTCCGCTTCAATACGATCAACCGTGGCTTCTACTTTGACCAGACGTTTATCAATATTAGCAATAGCTTTTTCATTCTCGCGGATATGCCTTTCATTTTGTTCAATCCGCTTATCCTGTCGTTCCAAAATATCATTCTGAACTGTACGACTCGCCATCAATTCTTTCAATATATTAACCTGGGTCTCCTGAATTCCCATTTGGTTCTCTTGGAAAGACTCCAAATTCTTGAGATACGTTTCAAGGCCCAGTAATGCAGACCCTCCCTCTGTAGCAGCCATTTGGGTAACTCCTTAGTGAATCCCAACAATCAACAATAGAGAACTCATACAAAAAAGATATGTAATATACTCACAAAATCAAGCATTTATCATAATGTGTCGATTTTCGCACGGCCTGGATTTCGCGGTTTACCTCTTCCAAATCCATCTTATCAAGACCATTTTCAACCGATTGCTTTTGAAGTTCATCAACGGCTTGAATCGCACGCACGCGACGGAAAGCCGCCAGAGTTTCCTCCCAATTAGCATCAGAAACATAAGACAAAATGGCGATGGGTTTTCCCTGAGCCGTGATTACCATTTCCTGCTCATCAGCCAATTTTTCCCAAACCTCGGATGGTAGCAGGTCTCTTATTTGAATAAAACGCATTGTGAGATATCCTTTCATCAATAATTGGCATCATTGGTTTGAAGTTGCAATTGTTATTGCAATAGCCGGACGAGATAGATACTGCACGTATTTCCGACCTGATGCCTTTTGTTTTTTCTGAATATCCTGGAATATCTCTTTGAGGTCGTAGCCGAACTGAGCTGCGTGTTTGTCGCGTGCTGTTCGGACTTCAGAAACAATTGGATCATTCGTCGTCATGATCAAGCTCCATGAGTTCATCGGGTGTGCAGATAATCACAGGTTCAAAACCTGCATTTCGACATACAGTTTCGATTTGTAATCGATCTGTGGGCACCCTGCAATCACGACATTATGCGTTGGTCGCGCCGTCAAATAGCTGATAATGGTCGTTTCGATATATACCTTTGGTTTCATAATTTCTATCTTACCGCTTTGCGAAACGTCACCCGCACAAACTTCCCGCCCTCGTCTTGCACGATTTCTGGCTCAGTACCGTTAAACTCCCGCATCTCTCTCCGCATCACAGGCCATCCGCGGCCTCGCTGTTCCATCAAGCGTGCGACGAGAATGGCATTTGCCATCAACTCATTGCGGGATCGGGGATTCCCACCCGAGCGAACATTCTCGACACTCATGTGATTTGGAAGCGTCCCTGGACTGGTCACATCAATACGGTCGCGGAATACTTCGAGCATCACCTTCGACCCTGTAATCGCGTAATCCCGGTGAACAACGGCATTGACGATTGCCTCGCGCAATGCCTTCTCGGGAACCAGCGGAGTCTCCTCTCGATCAATGCCCTGGTAGCTCTCCGTCCATCCCAAACCTCGAACCCATCCGATCGACCGGCGTATTTGCTCCTCAAGACGTCCCTTCCCCTCGCCGGTGAGAATAACATCCGACGCCCGATCCTCGCCCAGATAGGCTACACACTCGACAAAAAAGTTCGTTGTCTGCGGATGCGCCTGCGGCTCTTTGCCAAACACCATCAATCCATAAAGCGTAGGACATAGGGCATTATCAAACTCAATTAGAATGCGTCTATTGCACAGATCGTCAGCGATCTCAGGCTGCGGTTCCTCCTCTGTATCGAGACCCTGCGTACGCAGGAAGGCCCGAAATGTGTCGAGGTCAATGTCATCCATCCTCGCAGCCGGAATAACCTGTTCTTCCGTCAAAATAAAACCGAAAGTATTGTACAACTCTTGGAGTTCGGTAGAAGATGGTTCCACACTGCTGCGTTCGCGCCGAATCCAGACGCGCCTTCGATAGTGAAGCGGCTCAAAACCCCGCTGGCGAGGCACCTCAATCCAATGCACCCATCCGTTCGGATCATTGTACCGCCCACAGCGCGCAGAAACCGGCGCACTACATCCCGAATGCAGAAAACTCGTCAGCCGTTCTTGTACCGCATCTGGATCCTCTCTCACCCCGACAATCGTTCCCTGGTCATCAACCCCCAGGATAATCAGCCCACCTTCCGCGTTGGCAAAGGCGCAAATCGCCCGACCGATTCCCGAGAACTCTCTCAGGTCGCGTTTAAATTCCGTACTGCCATCCTCGCCCGCTTTGATGCGCCGCGCAATATCATGCCATTCCATAGACCACCCCGCTTCACACCGCCTTTCAAAACCTTCTGGATCGCGGCTTAAACCATGCCGCGATGACACACGGGACGGCACGGGGACCGTCCCCTACTACACCATAGCCTGCCCCCTTGATTAAACCCCTCAAGAGCAAGCTCTGCATATTTTAAGCAGGGGCTGCGATGACGGGCGAGGCATGCCTCGCCCCTACGGTTGTTCATCCTTCACCCTTCTCACCAGCCCCAATCGCGGCAGGGATGCCGCTCCTACGGCTTAATTTTCCCACTTCACACTTCCCCCTTCTCACTTCCTACTTCTTCTTCTCGACCTTCTCCTATTCGTCGCAGGGTTCTCAGCGATAATTTTTTTGCAAGCCGCCTTTGTCAAAGACGACGCCTCCACGTCCTTTGGAATGCGGTAATTATTTCCATCGTGTTTGATATAAGGACCATAGCGCCCGGCGAGAACCTGAATCCCATCAAAATCGTGAATCACCTGCTGCGACTGCCCGCCGCCCGCTCCGGACTGCATGAGCTTTTCGAGCGTCTCGCGGTCTAATGTCGCCGCATCCATCCCCCTGGGAATCCTGTAATTTTTACCATCTTTGCGAATATAAGGACCATACCGCCCATTGAGCACCTGGAAATCGTCAAAATCGCGAATCACATTTTTGGCTTTGCGATCTTCCTCAGCCGCCGCGATCTCCAGCGCGCGATCCAGCGTCACCTCAAACAGATCCTCTCCCTCTGGCAGAGAAAAAAAGTTGCGACCTATTCGCACATAGGGACCATACCGGCCAGTATTGACCTGCACCTCATCACCCGCATCATTTTGCCCGAGTTTGCGCGGCAATTCAAAACACTTGAGAGCATCGGCCAATTCAATATCAAAAATACTCCGATCGGGGGGCAAAGATGCAAACAAGGGTTTTTCTTCTTCATCCGCACTACCAATCTGAACATAGGGGCCATACTTCCCAAAACTCACACTCACCTCGCGCCCCGTATTGGGATCTTTACCCAACTTGCGCCCAATTCTATCGACCGACTTTTTGTCTTCCACCCGCTTATTAAACGGCGGATAAAACCCCTCCAACATCGCCTTCCATGAATTTTTGCCCTGAGCAATCTCGTCAAAATCGTCCTCGAGGTGCGACGTAAAACCCAAATCGACAATATCGGGAAAGTGCGCCGTCAAAAAATCATTGACCACCTCGCCGATATCTGTGGGTTTGAGTTTCTTATCCCGCGTGCGTTCCACATACTCCCGGCTCTGAATGGTTGAAATCGTCGGCGAATAAGTCGAAGGACGCCCAATACCCTCACTTTCGAGTTTCTTCACCAGCGAAGCCTCGGTATAACGCGCGGGCGGCTTGGTAAACAACTGCTCTAAATGCAACTTCTCCAAATTGAGCACCTGCCCCTTTGCAACCTTTGGCAAAATTACATCTTTATTGCTAACATCTGCATCTGGATTATCGGATCCCTCGGCATAAACCCTCAAAAATCCGGGGAATAAAACGCGCTGTCCCCTGGCTTCAAAAATCAATTCCCCCGCTTCGCCAGCCCGAATGCGAATCGTTGTATAGGCAATGCGCGCATCGGCCATTTGCGTCGCCAACGTACGCTTCCAAATCAAATCGTAAAGCCGAAATTGTCTCGGATCGAGATGTGCCCTGACGCGGGCGGGTTTAATCGACAAATCCGCCGGACGAATCGCCTCGTGTGCCTCCTGTGCCCCTCTCGTCTTATTGGCAAATTGTCGGGGCTTCTCCACAGTATAATCCCGGCCAAACTCCTGCGCGATCACCTCCCGCGCCTGATTCACCGCCTGCTCGGCCAAATTCACCGAATCGGTACGCATATACGTAATCAAACCGCCGGTATATCCGGGAATTTCAAAATTGCCTTCGTAAAGCTGTTGTGCAACCCGCATTGTCTGCGACACGGAAAAACTCAGCTTGCGAGACGCCTCTTGTTGCAACGTCGATGTCGTAAACGGAGGCACGGGCCGCCGCACACCCTCGCGCTCGACCACCTCTGCCACGACAAATTGCCCCTTCAGCGCACTCGCTTCAATAGCTTTGGCCTCGGCTTCATTCTTGACAGCAGCTTTTTTGCCATTTTGCCGCGTCAATTCAGCCTGAAATTTGGGATCCTTAAAATCGGATTTAATTTTCCAATACTCCTCTGGCTTAAACGCCCGAATCTCCCGTTCCCGATCAACAACAATCCGCACCGCCACACTCTGCACGCGCCCAGCCGACAATCCGCCCTTTACCTTTCTCCACAACAAAGGCGACAACTGATAGCCCACAGCGCGATCCAAAATGCGACGCGCCTGTTGTGCATCGACCAAATTTTGATCCAGTTCGCGGGGATTTTCAAGCGCATGCAAAATCGCAGATTGGGTAATCTCGTGGAAAACAATCCGCTTAATGGGCTGATTCTTGAGCCCGAGTGCAGAAATCAGATGCCACGAAATAGATTCTCCTTCGCGGTCTTCGTCCGTTGCCAGATACACAGTCGTATCTTTTTTAATATCTTTTTTTAGCGCCTGAATCACACTGCGCTTGTCTTGCGACACGACGTATTTGGGATCAAAACTCTCCACATCAAAGCCCAATTCGCGTGCGGGAAGATCGCGCACATGCCCCATAGAAGCAGCGACTTTGTAGTCTTTGCCCACAAATCGAGAAATTGTGCGTGCTTTAGCAGGTGATTCGACAATAATCAAATTTTTCGCCATCAAAACATCCTTTTTCATTCAAATGAAGTAGGGGCGGTGTCCGCCCTGCGTGAAAATCAAAAAATACGCGCACCAATTACAAAAGTCAAGGTTGTGTCCCGCGGCTCGTGCGCGCAGACTGCGCAATAAGCATCTCTGCGCCCACCGCCATCAAGGCTGCCAACAACACCCATCGCCAAAGCTCCTGACCGTGCCTTTGGGAAAGAATCGCCTCCTTCAAATCCACCTCGCCATCCACCACGCGCAAGTGGTCTTTACCAAACAGAGCCTCGAGGCGCGCCATCGGAACCGGGGTCAAATCGGGTTCGCGCGCATCAGTCTGAACGGCAAAGCGATCAGAGACACGCTCGCGCGCAAAAATCTCCCATAGCCCTGGCGCATCCACCACGCCAACCGGCCACACCGATTGCAAGCCTCGTTGTTGAGGCCAAATTGTTCTGGGTTCTCCTCCTGGCGCTTGCAAAACAGCTTCAGAAGCATTTTCCCGCCGGATATCTCTGTACACGGCCTGACCGACGCGATAGTCAGATTGGCCAAACGCCCCGGCCGCGAGATATCCACTCAGGCGATGTACAAATGGAATAAAAAAACCGGAAAGCGGCGCGTCATTCCATCCCAAACTCGCGCTCACCGAAGACGCAAACAGCACGACGCGCCCATTGCCCTTGCGAGACTCGATAAGCGCGGGTGCCCCCGAAGCAAAGGACAACACAGGCTGTGCATTTTGTGCGGGCAACACCCGATAAGAAACGAAAAAACGCGGGCTTTGAAATGCCCCTTTGAGTTCCAGACCCGATAGCATGGGATGATCGGGCAAAACCGTCTGTAAAGCCTGATAAGCACCCGACAACGCGCCCCGCGTACCGAGCAATTTGGCGGGAAAAAGCGCGGGCAACACCTGCTCATTATAATATCGGACGTCAATTTGATCCCCCAAAAAAATAGCCAGACCACCCCCACGCGATATCCGATTTTGCAAAGCGGCAATCGCACCTGTAGAAAGCCGCGCGACATTGCACAAAAAAACCACATCAACACCTTCTAATACCTGATCTGATACGCGCTCGGGTTTAACATGCACCATCTCGCTTGAGACAACGGACAAAGCCTCTGCGAGATAATAAGACTCGTGGGATGCCTCGCTCACCAGCAAAATGCGAACGCGCTCTGGAACGCGCAACACCGTCACGCGCGTGTTATCTGCATCGAGATCGTCCTTTCCTATTTCCACGCGCAGGGCAACATCCCCCCCTGTTTTGGGCACAAACGACGTATGCAATTTGCGACGCCCGCCCGCAGGTACATGGGCAATATCCTGGCCAATACGCCGACCATCCAAAAATATCTGCACAGGCACATCGCCTCGATTTGCTTCGCCATAATTGATCAGTTCGATTCCCAATGCGGTTGAACGCCCGACCTCTGGAGAAGTGGTATTGATCTGCCCAATGCCGATATTGGCAACTTGAGAAGGCCGCTCGGAAATGATGTACACCGATACACCGTCCAAATTAGACAGCGTATCGGGCAGATTGGTCCATCCATTATACGCGCGATCCGTTACAAAATACAACTCGCGGTTGGGCATCTGCGACCTGGATAAATGCGACAAAGCCAATTGCAATCCCGCCTCAAAATCTGTACTGCCAAATCCGGGCTGCAGCGCATCCATAAACAACCGCAACCGCTCTGGCGAACCCACATCGACCTCCTCGACGCCTTTATCGATCAGTGCCAGACGCACATCGTCGCGCTCATCAAACAAGGACAACAGAGCCTGCACCCTGCGAAGCGCGCGCTCAAATAATGTGCCTTCTGCTGTGCGGTATTGCATGCTCAACGAACGATCGAGCAAAATAAACGCCGACGTACCCGCATCGCCCACCTGCCTACTGCCCCCGCTCAAAGTCGGACGCGCAAAAGCCAGCACCAATAAAATAATGAGCAGGGTTCGCAAAATGAGCAACGCGAGATGCTTTAACTTTAGCCGCCGCATGCGGTCGTGCTGGAGCTTTTGCAAAAGCGCCACATTTGAAAACGACACCGTTACTGTACGACGCCGATTCAGCAAATGAATCACAAGTGGCAACAGTGCCGCCCACAAACCGTGTAGCAACATCGGATTTGTAAATGAAAGACCGAACATGAAAAAAACTCAAACAAAAAAACCTGCTTTGCAGAAAAGCAGGCGCAGGGTCAAATCTTATGATATTTATTAGTATTTCTTATCTTCTGCCTCAATAATCGCCAGAGCCTCCTCGCTATTGCGAATGCCAATCAAACGCTGTCTAAAATCCTCTCCTTTGAGCACCCTTGAGATACGCGCTAAGGCTTTAATATGTGGTCCCGATACATTTAGAGGCGAGACCAAAAGAAAAAAAATGTAGGTCTTTTTGCCATCTAAAGCATTAAAATTGATACCTTCCGACTTGATGCCCAGCACACCACCCAGCGTCGTGGCATATTCCGACTTCCCATGGGGAATAGCAATACCGTGCCCGATACCCGTACTCATAATATCTTCGCGGTCCAAAACCGCCTGGAGCACCTTATCACGGTCAGTAATTTTATCGCCTACTTCGAGTTCATTAACAAGCTCTTCGAGAATTTCCCGCTTGTTTTGCCCCCTAAGCCCGATAATGACCGATTTGCCCGACAGAATCTCCATCAACGTCATAAATGCCCTTTCATTCGAGTGAGAGCATAGACATTTCTGCCTGCGCGCCTATCCGCACACATCACTTTTAGACGGAAAATAAAACGCCCCTTCAACTAAGTCAAGAAAATTAGATATATTTATACCTGTGCAGCCACATAAGTCGCAAAAGTCATTGAGAAATTTGGCAAAAGTGTTTAACGTTTAAAAGAAACCGAAAATCCAAACAGGCGTGTAAAAACTGATGCGACACTTAAAGGATTATCCATGATCAAAATTCTCTATTCGACCATTTATCTGCTCCTCATCAGTTTTGCAAGCACGGGATTCGCGCAAAACCGCGACCTCCACGACGTCATCAACCGGTTGAAAGCAGATCTGGCTACCGCGTCTGATTCATCGGCGAGCTATGTGCGCATGGGCCTGCTCTATTTGCGCCTTGAAGAAGCCGACAGCGCCGAATCAGCCTTTCAAAATGCGCTCGCTTTGCACCCCAACCTCGCAATTGCCCACACGGGCCTGGGTCGCGTTTACCAAAACCTGCGCGACAAACCCGACCGCGCGCTGTCACACTATGAAAAAGCAGTCGCCATCGACACCACAGATGCCGACGCCCACGACCGCCTCATCAAAACCCTGCTCGCACTTGAAAATACGGGAAGCCGCGCGCGAAAAGCAGCCTCGCAAATCATTGCGCGATTTCCCGACCTGTCTTCTCCCTATCTCCTGCTCGCTCGCGCCCATCGCGAAGAAGGCAGCGCGCATCAGGTCGCACTTTACTACTACACAAAATACCTCGAACGCAACCCCGAAGATCACGAGACCGCATACCAATTTGCCTACGCGCTATACGAAGCCAAAGAGTACCGGGATCTCGAAGACATCACATCTCGCATGCGAGACCCCCGCGCACTGCCATTGCTCGCCCAGGCCCTCATTCAAAGACGCGACCACGAAGGCGCATTAACGGCATTTCAACGCTATATCGAGACCTTACCCAAAGAGGAACAGCCCCTCTTTGACGACATCTCTTATATCGGCTCAAAAGCCGAAGCCCGCGCTTACCGCCTCGCGTCGGCTTCGGACGACAAAATACAACGCGAGCGTTTTCTCACACGCTTCTGGTTGCAAAAAGATCCCTTTAAAACCTCAGGAGGCGCACTGCGCCGGGCGGAGCACTATCGCAGGGTATGGCATGCGCGAACCCACTTTGGCAAAAAGTGGCCCTGGGATCGCCGAGGAGAAATCTACATCCGATATGGCGAACCCGACTATATCTCAACCTCCCGAAAACTCAATGCTATCGTGCCACTCGATGTACAGCGCATTCAAGAACAAAGAGCGTATGCAATTTACGGCGATGCGGGCATTGAGGCCAACTTCGTCGGTCCCGTCTATCCGATTCGCACCATGGAGCAAGGCAGCACAGGCCGCGTGGGCGATATGGGCTTTACCGACTACCGTCCCGTCACAACGACCAGTGGCTGGACCTCTGTACCCTGGGAAGTATGGCTATACAAAAACCTCGGACAGGGCGCAGAATTTACATTTACCGATGAATTTTTGGGTGGGAACTACGATTTTGCCCCCGTCCCATCGCTGACCGAAGAAGATCTCGCCAATGCCGAGTCCTCCGGGCGCTCTTACATGAGCGTGATTCAGCGCCTCAACGAATTTAACCCTGCCACCCTCGCCCACTCGCTCGCGGCAATAGAACCCGAATTGTACAGCATAGAAACGCTCGAACCCCTCGACTTTTACTTCGACACCCTCACATTTCGAGGCCCGGAGAACAAAACCGAATTACAGGTCATATTTGGCCTGCCTTTAGACAATGTGGCCCTGCCTACGGACCCGGACACCACTGTGGTCGTCGAGCGTCGCACCGCGCTTATCTATCCCCGCGCGCTCGATTTTCAGAACACCAAAAGCGCATTGGCCATCGACATCACAGACGACCATCGCGGTCGCGGTTTGCAAGCCCTGAGCAGCGTGCGCCACATCGCCGAACCCGGCGAATATGAATTGTCCGTAGAAGCATGGCGTCAAAATACCAACCGCATTGGCGCCTATCGCCAGCCCAATCTTCACTTTCCGACCTATCACGACAAAAGCCGTCTGATGATGAGCGACATCCAGGTCGCCTCTCGCATCGTCGAAGCGGACCGCGCACCCGACACATCCTTTGTGCGCGGCGACCTCTACATTCAGCCGCAGCCCTCGGCAACCTTTGCCCCCGGCATGTCCATGTACGTTTACTTTGAAATCTACAACCTCAAACGCGACGAATTTGGACAAACGCGCTACACCATCTCCTACGAAGTGCAAAAACGCCAGGAAACCGGTTTCGCGCTCGTATCCCTCCTCGCCAAATTGGGCGAAAAAAATACCGAGGCCGTTGGCCTCAGCTTTGATCAAGTCGGTATAAACCCCGACGAAAACACCTATCTCGAAATGCCCCTCACCAACCTCGCACCCGGACGCTACACCCTCAAACTCACAATCACAGATAAAAATATCGACCAGAGCACAAAAAAAGATGCTGTCTTTTTTATTCCTGGCACCCGGTAACTTTCACCCCGTTCTAATCACATACGTCTCTGCCGCGCGGTCGTGAATCCCCTGCCCATCGGGATGGCGGCGCGCCGCGTAAATCAACACCAACCAGCCCACCGTGCCGATCACCATCGCTACCGATGAAAACAGAGCCGATTGTGCATCAACTTCAACGGTATCCATCACTTCCCCAGCCGCGGGACCCTGGTACACCTCTTCCGGCGTCAACACAGCCATCACAATAAACAGCACAAAAACCGGCGACCACTTCACCACTGCACGCCGAAACGTCTGCCCATAATTCAACCCGCCACCCTGTGCATCAATCACGCGCAACCCCAATAACATTTTGCCCGGCGTCTGGCCCGTAATCCCCAAAAACATTGCGGAATACACAACAATAAAAATAAAATCCACCATCCAGACGCCCGCAGGCGGTAGCAACATATTGCGCAGGACCACCGTCAAAGCAAGGTGCAAAATCACAAAATCCAGCACCGTTGCCAACAGACGCCGTCCCATACCGGCGATTTCGCTTTGCATCAACATATCTTCACCTTTCAATTCCAACCATGCCGAGCGCCTGCAACTGGACCGCTTCCTATCTGCAAACCACACACAGGCAGATGCACTCGCTTAATCACTCCTCGCAATCAACGCTCTTGTCGTTGCGGCAACAATCCGTCGGGGCAATAAGCGCACAGTAAAAGCCAATATCTTACTGGTCAACCCGTGAATGGCCACGCGCTTTCCCTTTTGCATAGCTCTGTACCCATATTTTGCCACATCGGCACCCGTGGGCAATCCGCGCATATCAAACAAACGCGAACCCGTTGCACCCGCAGCATCTTGAAACCCCGTCTCCGTTGCCCCTGGACACAGCGCAGTCACGCTCACCCCCGTGCCCTTTAACTCATTGGCAATCGCATCTGAAAACGACAGCACATACGCTTTGGTCGCAAAATACACAGCCATCCTCGGACCCGGTTGAAACGCCGCAGTCGAAGCCACATTCAAAATTTTTCCCCGACCTCTGTCAATCAAACCAGGCAAAAACAATTTGGTCAAATGCGTCAAAGCAACAATATTCACCTGCAACATATCCGCTTCGGCCATCCAATCTGTTTCCGCATAAAAACCATAGACCCCAAACCCGGCATTATTCACCAGATAATCCACATCCCATCCCATTTCCACGACCCGATCATAAACCTTCTCAGCCTCGCCCGGCACCGACAAATCAGCCACAATCACCCTGGCCTTCACACCATACTTCTCCCGCACTTCTCCTGCTAGCGCGTGCAACTTATCCTCGGACCGCGCCGACAAAATCACATCAACCCCATCAGCCGCAAACACCCGCGCCAATTCCAAACCAATACCACTCGACGCGCCCGTAATCAGTGCTATTGCCATAAGACCCGCCTCCTTTTGTCCCTCAATATGCAAAAAAAATCGCGCAATCGCGAATGATAAATCTGCTTTACAGGTACTCCAATTATAACTATTCTTGTTTCCCATCCCACAATCACCGAGGCAACTATGAAACTATTGCAATTCACACAACCCGAACAAGGATCTCGCCTGGGACTTGTCAAAGACGACGATATCTTTGATCTCACGGCCTGCGCCCCACACCCGGCTTCGCTACACGACCTCTATTACCGCCACGGAGGGAATAAAAATGGCATTGCATCCACAGTAGAGTCAATCGATACCCGCAATGCGCCGCGTCTCTCACTTGACGACCTCTTAAACAACACGGCCGACCCCGATCAACCGCACCTGATCAGCCCGGTCACAGCACCGAC
>JAGWBW010000008.1:0-1091 GCA_021295695.1 Candidatus Latescibacterota bacterium | reverse complement strand
GTCACCCACGAAGACAGCGCGAAATTGCGCGAAATAGAAGCCAAACAAGCCACAGGTGACGCCGTCAACGTCTATGATCAAAAATATCGGGAATGTGCACAGGGCGGCACTCCCGAACTCTTTGCCAAAAACGACACCGCTGCCCTCGCTGGACACGGCGACCCTATATCCCACCCGCACAACACCCAACGCCTTGTACCCGAAACAGAACTCGTAACCATCTATGGCCTCAATGGCACAGGTCAAATTGAACGCCTGGGCTACACCGGCGGCAACGATTACACCGACAACGGCATCGAAGCCGAAAACCCCCTCAACTTACCCCAGGCCAAAAACTGGTCCCACGGCTGTGCCAGCCTTGGTCCCCTGATGGTCACCAACTCGGCCTATAACGACAGCAGCGTAGCCGTCTCTTGCGAAGTGATTCGCAACAATACGCGCATAGCCTACAAAGAAGGGCATACCGGACAAAACCATCTCAACATGCCCGATGGCCTCTTTCACCTGGAGCGATCGCTCTTTTCCCGCTTACCCCTTGAACCCGACACCCTGCAAATCCTCTACTGGGGCACACCCATTGTTTTTTCAGACCACGACCTCGAAAGCGGCTTGCGCGAGGGCGACCGCGTATGCATGACATTTGAAGGCATTGGACCTCTCGAAAATCCCATCGTCGCCTTTCCACAAATACATCAACTGCAGTGGCTGAATAACCACAGATAAAAAAGGAGGCACCATGAACCGCACACTACTCATCGCACTTGTTCTCACACTCGGTTCCCTCATCGTCACCGCATCTTTCGCCCAAATTCCCGACACCTATACCAACTTAAAAGTACTGCCCAAAGATATCAAAAAAGCGCAACTCATGCAGTACATGAAAGATTTTAGCAAAGCACTGGGCGTGCGCTGTCACGATTGCCACAAAGGAGAAGAAGGCCAATCCCTATCCACCTACGACTTCGCATCAGACGAAAACCCCCGCAAAGACATCGCGCGCCTCATGATTACCATGACACAAAAAATCAATGGCGAAATCCTCAAAGACTTCAAAGAAGGACAATTCACCCAGGTCACCTGCCAGACCTGCC